>VEQD01000021.1 GCA_018883385.1 Rhodocyclaceae bacterium
AGCCAAGCCGTCAGGAACTGCTTTTTCATGCCTGGCTGACGCCTAACGTATCGGTGGAACAAGGCTGGCTGGTGCAATCCGGGCCGCCCGGGCGTGAGACTTTGCCCTGATTTTGTTATAATTCACACCTTGGAGCCGCTGTAGCTCAGTCGGTAGAGCAGCGCATTCGTAATGCGAAGGTCACCAGTTCGATTCCGGTTAGCGGCACCATCCACAATCCCTTCCACTAGCGGGTTTCAGCGTTAATCCGCTAGGGAAAAATTGAAAAAGCACTTAGGTCAGCAACCTAAGTGCTTTTTTCTTGTGAGCGGCGTAAAGATGCGCGTCATCCCCTCAGGCACGGGGAATAATCTCGTCACTGAAACCCGGTGCCCATAATTTGTACCAAAGAAAATATGTCGGTGCAAAAGACTCGTGCTTGTATGTTGAATCTAGTTGGTTCTTGATTTGACGTTAATTGTTTGGAGTTTCGATAGAATAAACATTATTCCAAAATAAACAATGAGTCCCCCGACGATTTTGCTAAAAAAACTAAACGTCAAAATTTCAATGGTGGGTATTTGCTGCGTATGGGGAACCAGTGGGATTTGGACTACCGTTGCCAGCAGTGCAGAGGCTATAACGGTTGCGTAAACATCGATCCCTTCGATGCCATCAAGTTGCTGGTTGAGATTTCTAAACTTTTGGACCGCCCAGAAGCTAACAAATACCGCCAGAGTCTGACAAGTCACTTGTAATAAAAGAATCACCTCAGGGGTGTTGTAAGTAGGCCGGTTGAAAATGTAAAAATAGGCTAATGGTGCCAATAGAACGGTCAGCAAACCCTTAAGTCCGAATAAGAAAATAGATAAAATTCGTACCCCGTGAGTCAACTGGACGATAAAGTAACCGTCTGAGGTCGACATACCCACCAGTTCATTAAGTAAGATTTGCGATTCGGCACAAACTAACCACAAGACTGAGGGAACGGTATATGGCGCAAAAGGATTGATTAATACAAGTTCGGCAAGGTTCTGCTTTTGAGCGGAATCACTTTCCTGCTTGGGTTTCAGCATGTTCCTGTTAATCCGTTTTACAAACTTTTCGGACTATATCAGACATTTTCACAAGGGATTGATCGCCACGGACTGATGCGAAGGTCTGACTTACGTGCTAATGTGCCGGCATGACTAAGGTATTCGCATATGCAAGATTTGTGAACTTGCTTGTTTTGCACCGTAAGAATTCACAGGATAAGGAATTCGAGGGGTGCGATGAAATTTTGTGCTTCATTTCTGAAGCAAGCTCCAGTGGCAAGAGAATCCGATATACCGACCTGGTGCAATTCGTAGAATTTGGAACAGGCCCTACCGTCTTGAGAAAGTGCAATCTGCTGGTTGACCGAGGTTTTATAAAAATCGGTCCTTCCGAAGCAGACAAAAGGGAGAAAGTGATTAGCCTCTCCAGGAAGGGTATAAATTTTCTGATTGAGCGTGGAAACCTGATGCGCCAGGCGGTCAAAGAGTCCGACCACTAGTCAAACGGAATACGCTTTTTACCCATGTCTCATTGATGGGAGAGGCCACGATGACGACGTCCCAGATACCTTTTCTAACACCTGAGCCCAGTCGAGATGCCGTCGATGCATCAAGCGGAGCCGTGTTATTAGAATTTGGGATCAATGAGTGCCCTCACTGCCAGCGGGTCCAACCGCTGATCGCCGATGCGCTCAGGCGGCATCCAGAGGTACAGCATTGGCGTATTGAAGATGGCAAGGGGCGTCGACTGGGACGCACCTTCTCGGTCAAACTCTGGCCGGCGCTGATTTTCCTCAAGAATGGTCAGGAGGTCGCTCGTGTTTTGCGACCGACGACGCAGCACGAAGTCGACGAGGGCTTCGTAGCCCTATGAGAGCTTAGCGGATATACGCTTTGAGTACGGCCCGAAACCGGTCGGTGCCGGCGCGGTGCAGCCACTCGAAGGCCACCATTTCTCGGCTAACGATCTGGGCGCCAAACTGACGCATCCGCGCCAGCGCCAGCGCCTTGTCGGTGGCTTTGCGCGAACCAACAGCTTCATCGACCACGGCAACCTCGCGGCCTGCATCGAGCAGATCCAGAACGGTTTGTTGGACACAGACATGAGATTCGGTGCCGCAGACCACCCATTGCTTTCTCTGGGCGGCCGGATGGCTGAGCAGGTTGCCCTCGGCCACGGCCGAAAAATGAATCTTTTCAATGCGCTCGTCAGGGTTGATCAGGCGACCGATCTTTTCGCTCGTGGCGCCCACGCCTTGGGGATAGTGCTCCGTGATGAGGATGGGGACGCCCAGCTCCCGGGCGATGCCAACGAGCCAGGCGGCGTGTTCAACAACGGTATCCCCGTGCTCGATGGCGGGTAGTAGGCGATCCTGGAGATCGACAATCAGCAGGATCGAATGGTTTGCATCAAGTTTCATAGATCTTTTCCTGTCGGCGGGGCAGTCTAGTCCAGCCGAAGCTATTGAAGTCATAGGCAAAAACAATTGCCAGCGACGCTTCTAGGGCTTATATTACAGCCCATGTCTGCAATGTTCACGATGCTTCTCGCTCAAAAGGCCATCTCGGGTGGTCGGGCGACTTATTGGCTGCACCTAATGCTAGGTGCACGTCCGCTGCTGCGCTTGGCGCGCACATATTAAATCCCCCTCATTGCCAAAGACTGTTCCGGGTTTGATCCCGGGGAAGTTTTCCAAATATCCAGATTGAATTCCGGTTGGGTCACAGATGGCCTGACCTTCAGGAGCCTGATATGAAAAAAGACCATTTGATCATTTTCGATACGACCTTGCGCGATGGCGAGCAAAGCCCCGGCGCATCGATGACCAAGGATGAAAAGATCCGTGTGGCGCGCCAACTCGAACGGATGCGCGTCGATGTCATTGAAGCAGGTTTTGCTGCCGCTTCACCCGGTGATTTTGATGCCATCAATACCATCGCCCAGGCGGTGCGCGAATCGACAGTCTGTTCGTTGGCGCGTGCCAACGAGAACGATATCCGTCGTGCCGGCGAGGCAATCGCACCGGCACCGCGCAAGCGCGTGCATACCTTCATTGCCACCAGTCCGATCCATATGGAGAAAAAACTCCGCATGACACCGGATCAGGTGGTGGAGCAGGCGGTCAAGGCAATCGGCTGGGCGCGTCAGTACACGGATGACGTCGAGTTTTCGGCCGAAGATGCCGGGCGTTCGGACATTGACTTTCTCTGCCGCGTGTTCGAGGCCGTCATCAAAGCGGGCGCCAAAACCTTGAACGTGCCGGATACTGTGGGTTACACCTTGCCCGGCCAATATGGCGAGATTATCCGTCAGCTCATCGAGCGCGTGCCGGGCTCGGACAAGGTCATCTGGTCGGTTCATTGCCACAACGACCTTGGCTTGGCCGTGGCCAATTCATTGTCGGCGGTTATGTCCGGTGCCCGTCAGGTCGAGTGCACGGTAAATGGCTTGGGTGAACGTGCCGGCAATGCTTCGCTCGAAGAGGTGGTGATGGCGGTCCGCACGCGCGCCGACATTTTTCCGGTGGAAACCAGGATCGATACGACGCAGATCGTGCCGGCTTCAAAGCTTATTTCACAGATTACCGGTTACCCGGTACAGCCGAATAAGGCGATTGTGGGTGCCAATGCCTTTGCGCACGAATCCGGTATTCACCAGGATGGTGTGCTCAAGCATCGTGAAACCTACGAAATCATGCGGGCTGAAGATGTGGGCTGGTCGCAAAACAAGCTCGTGCTTGGAAAACACTCCGGTCGCAACGCGTTCAAGTCACGCCTCAGCGAACTCGGTGTCGTGCTTGATAGCGACGATGCCTTGAATGCTGCCTTCGCCAAGTTCAAGGAACTCGCCGACAAGAAGCACGAAATCTTCGACGAAGACCTCCAGGCCTTGCTCTCGGATGAGGCTGTGACACCCGAAATCGAATACTACAAACTCAGCTACTCGCAAGTGAATTCGGAAACCGGTGAGACGCCGCATGCACGCCTGACGATCTCGGTGGGGGGTGAAGAGAAAAAAGGTGAAGCCAAAGGCTCGGGTCCGGTCGATGCCACCTTCAAGGCGATTGAATCGGTATTGAATAGTGGCAGCGAATTGCTGCTGTATTCGGTGAACAACATCACCTCGGGTACCGATGCCCAGGGGGATGTGACCGTGCGTCTTGCCAAGGGCGGGCGTGTCGTGAATGGTAGCGGGGCGGACACGGATATCGTGATTGCCTCGGTCAAGGCTTATCTGAATGCACTGAATCGTTTGCACAACGAACCTGCCAAACTGAATCCCCAAGAAGGTGTCTGAGGCCATCATGAACGAAACCATGAAACATCAGCGCAACAAGTCGATAACCGATGATGTTCGCATTGCCGCTATCAGCGAATTGTCGCCGCCAGCGACCGTGTTGGATGCATTCCCGGTCACGGCTACGGTTGCACAACGCGTGACCGCGGCGCGTCAGGGCATACACCGTGTCCTGCATGGCGCAGATGATCGCCTGGTCGTCGTCATTGGCCCGTGTTCCGTCCACGACACCGATATGGCGCTGGACTATGCCCGCCGTCTGGCGGTCGAGGCAGAGCGGCTGTCGGATGATTTGCTGGTGGTGATGCGGGTCTACTTCGAAAAACCACGCACAACCGTCGGTTGGAAGGGGCTCATCAACGATCCGCATCTGGATAACAGCTTTGATATCAACGAAGGTCTGCGTCGCGCCCGCAAGTTACTGCTCGATGTGAACGCCATCGGTTTGCCGTGCGCCACTGAATTCCTCGACATGATCACGCCGCAGTACGTGGCGGATCTGATCAGTTGGGGCGCCATCGGCGCGCGAACCACCGAGTCACAGGTGCATCGTGAGCTAGCGTCGGGGCTATCCTGTCCGGTGGGCTTTAAAAACGGTACGGACGGTAATGTTCGGATTGCCATGGATGCAATCCGTTCGGCGCAGTCGCCTCACCACTTTCTGTCCGTCACCAAATCGGGTCATGCCGCGATTGTGCAGACGGTTGGTAACGAGGACTGTCATGTGATTCTGCGTGGTGGCAAGGAACCGAATTATGAGGCGGCCAGCGTGGATGCGGCTTGTACTGAAATGGCCAAGGCGGGTGTGCCGGCACGTGTCATGATCGACTGCTCGCACGGCAATAGTCGTAAGGAATATCAGCGTCAGGTGGAAGTGGCAACAGACGTTGCCGCGCAGCTCGCGGCGGGGGAAGAGCGCATCATGGGCGTGATGGTGGAGTCGCACATCAACGCGGGGCGCCAGGATCTGGTCGCCGGAAAGCCGCTCGCTTATGGCGTTAGTATCACCGATGCCTGCATCAACTGGGACGACAGCGTCCAGTTGCTCGATCAGCTTGCCGCGGGCGTGCGTCAGCGACGTCTGGTGTTGGCCGATAAATAATCGGGTCGTGGTGCCAGTTTACTGGCTCCGGTTGTTTTTCCAGAGCACATCGCCATTGCCACCGGCGCGATTCAGTGTGCGGCCGATCACAAAGAGCAGATCAGATAGTCGGTTGAGATACTGGCGCGCGTGATCGGATACCGCTTCATTGTGCCCCAGGTGCACGATCGAACGCTCGGCGCGGCGGCAGATCGTTCGGGATAAATGCGCCAGCGCCGCGGCGCGGGTGCCGCCGGGCAGAATGAACTCTTTCAGCGGTGATAGCTTGCTGTTGTAGTCCTCAGCCCAGCCCTCCAGCTGTGCAACGTGCTCTTCAGTGATGCTCTTGTGTCCCGGAATACAGATTTCGCCACCAAGATCAAACAGATGGTTCTGTACCGTCAGCAACGCAGCGTGCAGATCTTGGCATTCCGATGGGAAGTGTTCGGCCAAGAGCACTCCGATCGACGAATTCAGTTCATCGAGTTCACCCAGGGTGTCGATACGCGGGCTGTCTTTGCCAACACGCGACCCGTCACCCAGTCCGGTGGTACCACTATCGCCTGTGCGCGTCACGATTTTACTCAGTCGGTTGCCCATCGTCGTCTCCTTAGGGAGTAGAGGTTTTCTTTAAGCCACCCAAAAGCGCGGCAACCATGCGGGTTGGCCGGCGCGTTTGTGATGGCGATGTTGCTGCATGGATACTGCTGCCGGTCACCGGGTTGTCCGAGTCACCGGCGGTGGCTTCGTAAGGCTTGTTGAAGTCGAACCCATCAGCGGCCACTTTGCTCAGGCGGGGCGGTGTGTAGGCGCTCGTGGCGCCTCGGCTTTCTCGAGCATCCCGATCGCTGCGATCCGAACGGGCCGACCGTTCACGGTCACGGCGACCCTCGCCCTCTCGGCGCTCGTCGCGTGGCGTTCTCTCTTGAGTCCGTTGGGTATTCAGTGCGCTGCGATCCCGTTTTTTGCCCGACGGCGGGTAGGACCAGTCGTCTTCGGGGTCGAAGCCCGGGACAATGCTTTGCACGATGGACTTGCTGATCAGCTTTTCGATATCGGCCAGGAAACCCGTTTCGTCGGCACAGACCAGGGAGATCGCGTTACCCAGGTTGCCAGCACGACCGGTGCGGCCAATGCGATGCACATAGTCTTCGGGTGTGTGCGGTAGTTCATAGTTGATGACGTAAGGCAGTTCTTCGATATCGAGACCCCGTGCCGCCACATCGGTCGCCACCAGTGTCTGGATTTCGCCGTTCTTGAAGGCATTGAGCGCCTTCATGCGTTCTGATTGGGATTTGTCGCCGTGGATTGCATCGGCTTTGATCCCGGCGTGGCCCAGGGCGCGCGCCAGCTTACCGCAGCCCTGTTTGGTTCGGACGAAAACCAGGACTTGCGGCATGGTGCCCGTGCGCATCAGATTGACCAGCAGCGGCAACTTGCGATGCTCTGCAACGGGATAGACCTGGTGGGTGATGGTGTCCGAAACACTATTGCGGCGTGCGACCTCAATGAATTCCGGATCTTGCAACATGGTATCTGCCAGCTTCTGGATTTCGGCCGAGAAGGTGGCCGAGAAAAGCAGCCCCTGGCGGTTTTTGGGCAACAGATTCAGGATGCGCTGGACATCAGGAATAAAGCCCATGTCCAGCATGCGATCGGCTTCATCAAGTACGATCGCTTGCACGGACTGCAGATTCACGGCTTTTTGTTCAACCAGATCCAGAAAGCGACCCGGCGTGGCGACCAGAAACTCGACGCCCAGCTTGAGTTCGGCGATTTGCGGCTTGATATCGGTGCCGCCGTAGACGCAAGCGATACGGTATGGCAAATGTTTGCCGTAAGTCTTGAGGTTATCGTAAACCTGGATGGCCAATTCTCGCGTCGGGGTCAGAATGAGGGCGCGCACCGGGTGTTTGGCCGGCGAAGTGCTGCTGTTGGCGTGCGGGAGTAGTCGCTGCAGTAAAGGCAGGCTAAAAGCGGCGGTTTTACCGGTGCCCGTCTGGGCGCAAGCTTTGAGATCGCGGCCGCTGATCACGGCCGGAATCGCCGCTGCCTGGATCGGGGTTGGCGTGGTGTAGCCAGTTTCGGCAATGGCGCGCATGATCGCGGAGTCCAGCCCCAGTTCTGCAAATGTCGGGGTGGAGGAGACGCTGGTTTCAGGCGTCTCTGGCAGCGTTTCTGCCGGTAATGCCACATTCAATTCAGTCATGCGCCGATTATACACAGCGGATCCCCCAGAAATCGCCTTTAAATCCGTATAATTCAGGGTTTTGGCGCTGTTTTGCCGCGCCTCAGATCCGATTATTCACACGATAGGAAGCTTTATGTTCTCGAACCGTCTGGCTGGCTCTTCCCGAATGGTTTCCCTGCGCACAATGATCGCACTTGGCCTCATGACAATTTCTTCGGTGGCACTAGCCAAAACCGAACTGACAATGGCACACCAACTCGAAGGTCAGCACGCTCTTGAGCTGGAGAAGCTGGTCGGTGCCTTTAATGCCGACAGCAAGGATGTTGAGGTTCGCCTCATCAAGCGCTCACCCAATGGAAAGCCGGCGGTGTTGAACCTGGCCACCCGTGCGGATCTGGCACAGTACCTGGGTAAACCGGATGCCTACGTGCCGGTAGAGAAGCTTTTGGCGGACAACAAAATCAAGTTCAACCCCAAAACGATTGCTGATCCGCTGCGTAATTCGGTGACCGTCAAGGGTCAGGTCCAGGCACTGCCGGTGGCCTTTACGACGCCGCTCCTCTTCTGGAACAAAACGCTGTTCCGCGAATCTGGCCTCGATGCCAACAAGCCACCCAAAACATGGGAAGAAGTCCAAGATATTTCCGGCAAGCTGAAAGCACGCTGTTCCTACACCACATCCTGGCCGGTGTGGGTGCATATCGACAACGTCTCGGCCTGGGCCGGCGCGCCGACCGTGACGAGCGATGGCAAACTGGCCTTCAATACCCTGATTCAAGTGCGCCATCTGGCACGCCTGACATCGTGGTACAAGACCGAATACTTCACCAGCTTCGGTTATGAAAATGAAGCGGATGCGCACTTCGTTAACGGCGAATGCGCCATGATCACGACTAACGGCGAAATAGTCTCTGAGCTGCAGGCCGCCGGCAAGGTGGACTTTGGTGTGACCGCGTTGCCGGTGATTGACGACAACGCGGGCGCACCTTTTAATACCTTGGCCTCAGGGGGCGCCATCTGGGTGGGTCAGGGTTTTGCTGCGAACGAATACAAGGCAGCTGCCAAGTTTCTGGAATTCACCCTGGCGCCGCAAACGCAGTTGAGCATTGCGCGTCAGGCCGGGTTCCTGCCGCTGACGCCGGCTGCCCAAGCGGGTGCCCAGAGCAAGCTGCTGCGCGACGATTTGAAGGCTCAGGATCTGGGTCTGGCCAACGTGATGAAGCCAGCTGCGGCCGGTGCCAATGTGGGCTGGATTTCGTTTAATCCGAAACTGCGCCAGATCGTCAACGAAGAGATGGACGCTGTATTCATGGGTAAAAAGTCTGCCAAGAGCGCGCTGGATAGCGCCGTGGCTCGTGGCCAGGCCGTTTATCAACCCCTGCCGACCGTGGCGACCACCAAGAAGCGCAAGTAATTCGTCAACACAATCAATTTGCCCAGCACAAGTCCTAGGATCTTCTTGTTATGAAAAGCGCCGAAATCCGGAACAAGTTTCTCCGTTTCTTCGAATCGAAGGGCCACACCATTGTGCCCTCCAGCTCACTGGTGCCGGGCAACGATCCGACCCTGCTCTTCACCAATTCAGGCATGGTGCAATTCAAGGATGTCTTCCTCGGGCAGGATAAGCGTCCGTATACGCGCGCGACATCGTCGCAACGTAGCGTGCGGGCGGGTGGCAAACATAACGATCTGGAAAACGTCGGGTATACCGCGCGTCACCATACGTTTTTTGAGATGCTGGGCAATTTCAGTTTTGGCGATTACTTCAAGCGCGACGCGATCCAGTTCGCATGGGAGTTGCTGACGGGTGTCTACGGCCTGCCGAAAGACAAGCTGTGGGTGACGGTGTATCAGGAAGATGACGAAGCCTACGATATCTGGTCGAAGGAGGTTGGGGTGCCGACCGAGCGCATCATCCGCATCGGTGACAACAAAGGCGCCCGTTACGCCTCGGACAATTTTTGGCAGATGGCCGATACGGGTCCGTGCGGCCCGTGTACCGAGATTTTCTACGACCATGGTCCGGACATCTGGGGTGGCCCACCGGGGTCGCCGGAAGAAGATGGTGACCGCTACATCGAAATCTGGAACCTGGTGTTCATGCAGTACAACCGCGACGAGCAAGGGGTGCTGCACCCGCTGCCGCGTCCCTGTGTCGATACCGGTATGGGTCTGGAGCGTATTGCCGCCGTGTTGCAACACGTCCACAGCAACTACGAGATCGATCTATTCCAGACGCTGATTGCCGCGGCCCAGAAGGCCGTGCATGTCGCCGGTGGTGAGGCCACGATCGATGCCGCATCGCTCAAGGTGATCGCTGATCACATCCGCGCCTGTGCGTTTCTCATCGTCGATGGCGTGATTCCGGGCAACGAGGGGCGTGGTTACGTGCTGCGTCGTATCGTCCGCCGTGCCATCCGTCATGGTTACAAACTGGGTGCCCGCACACCGTTCTTTAATACGCTGGTGGCGGCGCTCGTCGCCGAAATGGGCGAAGCCTATCCGGAGCTGGCTCGTGCCGAACAGCGCGTGACCGATATTCTGCGATTGGAAGAAGAACGCTTTTTTGAAACCATCGCTCATGGCATGGAGATTCTAGACACGGCGCTGGCTGGTCTGCCGAAAGGCGGCGTGCTGGATGGCGAGACGGCGTTCAAACTACATGACACCTATGGCTTTCCGCTCGATCTGACGGCGGATGTTTGCCGTGAACGCGATCTCAATGTGGATGAAGCAAGCTTCGACGCGGCCATGACGCGTCAGCGCGAGCAAGCGCGCGCGGCGGGTAAGTTCCAGATGAGCGCCGCGCTGGCGTATGAGGGCCCCGCTACCACCTTTGAAGGTTACGAATTACTGGCTACGGAATCGACCATCATTGCACTGTATAAAGATGGCGCCGCCGTCAACAGCCTGGCGGCCGGTGAGACGGGTGTGGTCGTGCTCGACAAGACCCCCTTCTATGCCGAGTCCGGTGGTCAAGTGGGGGATGACGGCGTGCTGACGTCCGTGCACGGCGAGTTCTTGGTAGAAGATACACAGAAAATCCAGGCGCAGGTCTTTGGTCACCATGGTACGGTGCGTCAGGGTTCATTGAGCGTCGGCAACACCGTCGACGCGCGGGTCAACGTGCTCGATCGTGAGCGCACCATGCGCAATCACTCGGCGACTCACCTGATGCACAAGGCGCTGCGGGAAGTGCTGGGTGAGCATGTACAGCAGAAGGGCTCCTTGGTCGATCCGGAAAAGACGCGTTTCGACTTTGCGCACAATGCGCCGATGACGCTGGAACAGATCTGCGCGGTGGAAGATATCGTTAACCGCGAAATCATGCGCAATCTGCCGACCGATGCCCGCGAGATGGCGATTGAAGATGCCCAGAAGCTGGGGGCGATGATGCTATTCGGTGAAAAGTACGGCGACAAGGTGCGCGTGCTGGACATTGGCACGTCGCGTGAACTCTGCGGTGGCACGCATGTCTCGCGCACTGGTGATATTGGCCTGTTTACGATTCTGTCCGAATCCGGTGTGGCCGCCGGTGTGCGTCGTGTCGAAGCGCTGACCGGAGACTACGCCTTGGCCGCCGTACAATTCCGCCGTCAGGCATTGAACGAAGTTGCCGGTCTGGTGAAGTGCAAGCCGGCCGAACTGCCAACGCGCGTTAATGCGATGATCGATACTCAGAAGACGCAGGAAAAAGAAATCCATCGCCTGCAGTCCAAGCTGGCTACCGCTCAGGGTGGAGATCTGGCCAGCAAGGCGCAACAGGTCAATGGCGTGACCGTTCTCTCGGTCAAGCTTGACGGTGCGACTGCTGCAGGTCTACGTGAAGCATTGGATCAGCTGAAGGATCAGCTCAAGTCAGCCGTGATCGTGCTCGGCGTTGCCGACGGCGACAAAGTCTCCGTCATCGCTGGCGTGACGCCGGATCTGGTCGGTCGTTTCAAGGCCGGTGAACTGGTGAATCACGTCGCGGCGCAAGTGGGTGGCAAGGGCGGTGGTCGTCCGGATATGGCTCAGGCGGGTGGGACACAGCCGGCCAATCTGGCCAGCGCTCTGAACTCTGTCAGCGCCTGGGTTGCCGAGCGATGAACCACAATATTCGAAGGTTAGTGCTGGTCATAGCACTCTGCGGTGCGGTGGCCAGTGCGTCTGCCGCGGGCGCAGATCTGGGCACGCCGGATCGTACCCCCGTTTCTGCCAAGACCGCGGCCGGCGAGGAGGTGCTGCTTTTCCCAAATGGCCGCTGGGAGTTCGTCGATACCAGCAAGGCGGTCGAGGCCAAAAAAGTGGCTGACCAGTTTCCCGAAAACAAGCTACGCCCGGAAGGGGCCCAGGGCGGTTTGTTCGGCATCGGGCGTTACATCATGCCCGGAGATAAAGACTACAACCGCCGAAGCCTCAGCGGCAAATAAGAACGTCGGGGGGAAGCCCCCCGTTCATTATTAAAACGGTAGGTTCAGACCCGGCCTTGCCTGGGTGAGGACGCGGCGGAATTCGCCCTGAATTCGGGCCAGTGCCTCCGGCGTATCGGCCTCGAAGCGAAGCACCACCACAGGCGTGGTATTTGACGGCCGAGCCAGACCAAAACCATCAGCATATTCGACACGCAGACCATCGATCGTGATCACGTCGCGCGCGCCGGGAAAATCAGGCGCAATGGCCAATTCGGCCATCAGGGCATGCGGTTCACCTTCTTTCATGGCGATATTGAGTTCCGGTGTGCTCTGGCTGTTTGGTAACGAAGTTAGGACCGGGTTGGCATCCGGTGATCGTGAGAGAATTTCCAGTAAACGCGCGCCCGTATAAAGGCCGTCGTCGAAGCCAAACCAGCGCTCTTTGAAGAAGACATGGCCGCTCATCTCGCCAGCCAATGGCGCACTGGTTTCCTTGAGCTTGGCTTTGATGAGCGCGTGACCCGTTTTCCACATCAGCGGTTGGCCACCGGCAGCACGAATGGCCTCGCCAAGTAAGCGTGAGCATTTCACGTCAAAGATGATCGATGCACCCGGACAGCGCGAGAGCACATCCTGGGCGAACAGCATCATCTGGCGATCCGGAAAGATGACTTCGCCATCCTTCGTCACGACCCCGAGGCGGTCGCCGTCACCATCGAAAGCCAGGCCGATTTCGGCATCACTCTTTTTCAGCTCGGCGATCAGATCCTTGAGGTTCTCGGGTTTGGAGGGATCCGGATGATGGTTCGGAAAAGTGCCATCGATGTCGCAGAACATGGGGATCACCTTGCAACCCATGCGACGGAAAAGTTCGGGCGCCAGTTCCCCGGCAACGCCATTGCCACAGTCGACGGCGATCGTCATTGGGCGGGCGAGTTTGACATCACCGACGATGCGATCCAGATAGGCGCTTTTAACATCGGCGGTTGTCATGACGCCCGGTTGATCGGCCCAATAGAGATCGCCAGCCTCGATACGTTGCTTCAATGCTTGAATCGCATCACCAGCCAAGGTTTCACCAGCGACGACCATTTTGAGGCCGTTATAGTCCGGCGGGTTATGACTGCCCGTGACCGAGACGCAGGAATAGGTTTCTAGCTGGAAACCGGCAAAGTAGGTGACCGGCGTTGGGACGCACCCGACATCAATCGCGTCGACGCCGGCGGCAATAATGCCCTCTTGCAGCGCGCGCGACAGACTCGGCCCAGACAGTCGGCCATCACGGCCAACGGCAATGGCCTGTACACCCTTCTCGCGAGCCAGTGTCCCCAGGCCAACGCCCACCGCACGAACGACGTCTGGGGTGAGCGTATCGTCGACGATGCCACGAATATCGTAGGCTTTGAAAATCGATGCGGGCAGGGTGGGAATGGCGAATTTGGCGGAACGTGACATGGCGAATCTCGTCAGTGAGGCGCTCTGGTCGACAGGGGCAGCCCGAGCGATTGTGCAAAAAAGTTAATTATACGGGTGGGTAGCCACAGATCCTGATGGTCACCGTGATGATTGCTAAAACCCACATGGCCACCAGCTGCCGGTGTCTCCAGCGTCACCATGAGTGGGCACTGGGCGGGGGCGGGGTAGCAGGCGTCGGCGAGAAACGGATCATTAAGCGGCATCAGCAACAGCGTTGGCAGATCGATGTCATGCAACAGCGGCAGTGCGGATGCCCGGCGCCAGTAATCGTCGACCCCGCTAAAACCATGTAGGGGGGCCGTCACCGTGTCGTCAAATTCACGCAGGGTGCTGGCTGCGCGCATTCGCGCTGCATCAAATAACCCCGGAAACTGCTGTAAACGCGCCTCAGCTTGTTGCTTCATCGTGCGCAAAAAGTGTTGGGTATACACTCGGCGATTGGCGCCCTGATCCAGCCAGGCGCCGCAGGCGGCGACATCCATCGGTGGAGAAATGGCCGCCGCCGCGTTGATGACCTTGCCCGCTGCCGCACCTTGCTCGCCCAGCCATTTCATCAGCGCGTTACCGCCAAGGGAAACACCAGCGGCGCAGATCGGGCGGCCTGGGTAACGACTGCGGAAACGGCGCAGGATCCAGTCGATTTCAGCCGAGTCGCCCGAGTGGTAGGCGCGCGGCAGGCGATTCAGCGTGCCGCTACAACCCCGGAAGTGCGGCACGAAACCGGTCCAGCCGATGTCCTGCAACCGGGTGGCCATCGTGCGTGCGTAGTGCGACTGCGCATTGCCTTCGAGCCCGTGAAAGAGCACAAGAATGGGCGCCCCTTGCGTGCCCGTGTTGACGCAATCGACATCGATGAAATCACCATCGGGCGTCTCCCAGCGTTCGCGTGGCCAGGCAATGGGCGGCAAACGTAGCGTTTTCCAGACGGGCCACAGCGTCTGCAGATGTCCGTTGAATAGCCAGAACGGTGGCTGATAGGGCCGCAGCGGCAGCATTGCCTAATGCAGTGTGTGGGCAGCCGCAGCGCGCTGTGCTTCGATAGCCGCGAGCTGTGCCGTCGCCTGGTGGCAGACCAGGCGCCAGCCATTGGCGCCGCGCACATAAACGTTCATGGCCGTGGTTATGCCGTTGCGTTTGACCAGTGCATTCGGATGCTCGGTGTCGGTGAGCGCCTCGGGCACGTTAAACATGGTCACATTCTCTTGTACGAGATGAATGGCGACCAGACCGCTTTGCCAGCGCATGAGGTTGCCGACTTCAATCTCCAGATGGTGACAGCCCGAAAAGATCGATTGCCACCCCTGGCGAATCGCGGCGTGGCCAGCCGCGCGTCGGCCATCGGGGTCAATGCAGACGATCTCATCCTCGTCAGCCCAGACCGCCATGAGTGCTTCGATATTGGCCTGTGCAACGCTTTGGTAAAACCCCTGTTCCGCCTCGTCGGGCGTTGAAAAATTCGGGACCGGTGCAGCGGGCGGCGGCAGGCTCATGTCAGTGCTCTGGGTTGAATATCGAAAGATTGAATCGCTGCGAGCGCTTGTGACGGGGTGAGTTGTGTCAGGCAGTCCAGATGGCCGTAGCGGCAAGTGCGCTCAAAGCAGGGGCTACAGGGTACGGCGTGTTGCAGAATCGCTACGCGCTTGGCCAGCGGTGGCGTAAAGGCCGGTGACGAAGAGCCATACAGTGCAACCAGGGGTCGATCCAATGCCGCTGCGACATGCATGAGCCCGGAGTCGTTTGATACGACGACATCTGCCCCGCCAAGCAGATCGATGGCATCGGCCAATGACGTGCGGCCACAGAGATTGATTGCCACGCCCTCACTAAGCTGACGGATAGATTCACCCATTGACGCGTCTTTGTTGGAACCAATGACCCACACGGTCCAACCCAGCGCGCCGAGATCGCGCGCGAGCGTGGCGAAATGTTCGGCTGGCCAGCGCTTGGCGGGCCCAAACTCTGCGCCGGGGCAAAGTACGGCAAGACGCGCACCTCGGGTGAGGCCGAGTCGATGACAAAGTCCCTCAAACGCATTGGGTGCTGCGTGTAATACTGGTTCTGCGTGATCGGCCGCCAGGTCGCGGCCGTTGACCGGCGCCAGGGCCAGGAAACGGTCGACCATACGCGGCAGCGCCTGCTTGTTGAGCGTATGGCGATGATTCAACAAACCGTAGCGGCATTCACCGGTGAAACCGATCCGGTTCGGGATGCCGGCAAAAAAGGGAGGGAGCGCCGATTTAAGCGAGTTCGGCAGAACGTAAGCGTTTTGGTAAGCATGCGCTTTCAGTGCGCTGCCCGCTTGCCGGCGAGCACCCAGATCCAATTTGCCATGAGCAAACGGGGCAGCGATAACTTGCCCGACGCCCGGCATCCGTTCAAATACGGGTACGACCCAGGGGGGCGCAAGCACATCAACAGGGGCGTGATCGTGAGCCGTAATACGCCGCAAGAGCGGCTCGCTCATGACGGCATCGCCGACCCAGGCGGGGGCGACGAGCAGGGAGACTGCGTTCATCGGTGCGGCAGCCAGCCTGCGAGGTATTGCGGATTAATGACCGTGCGGTTTTTCACCGGAGAATGTGTATTTCGTGCCGCAGTATGGGCATGCAACTTCGCCGGTCTTCAGCACATCCAGAAACACACGGGGGTGTCCCGACCAGAGTTGCACGCCTTTAGGCGGGCAGTGCAGTGGCAGATCCGCTGCCGTTACGGTCAATGCGTTTGCCGAGAGAGTTTTTTCGAGGGGTGCGTTCATCGTCTGTGCCTCTTGTATCGTCAAAGGTGAATCAGATAAAGCTCAGCCAGCCTTCGTGCTTCGGATTCCGACCGTTGACAGCATCGAAGTAGGCGGATTGGATACGCTCGGTGACCGGGCCGCGGCTACCAATGCCGATCTTACGGTTATCGAGTTCACGAATCGGGGTGACTTCCGCAGCGGTGCCGGTAAAGAAGGCTTCGTCTGCACAGTAGACTTCGTCACGCGTGATGCGCTTCTGTTCGACCGAGATGCCGAGTTCGCGCGCCAGCGTGACCACGCTATCGCGGGTAATGCCCTCCAGACAAGATGAAAGCTCTGGGGTAAAGACGTTGCCGTTTTTGACAATGAACAGATTTTCACCGGCGCCTTCCGATACGTAGCCCTCGGTGTCGAGCAGTAGTGCTTCGTCGTACCCATCGGCCACGGCTTCGTTGTTGGCCAGAATCGAGTTCACATAGTGGCCGCTGGCCTTGGCGCGCACCATCGATACATTGACATGATGGCGGGTGTACGACGAGGTTTTAACGCGTATGCCTTTCTTTAGACCATCCTCACCCAGGTAAGCACCCCACGGCCAAGCGGCGATGACGACGTGAACCTGGGCACCCTTTGGCGAGACGCCCATCTTTTCCGAGCCATAATACGCCAGCGGGCGGATGTAGGCGCTGTCCAGCTGATTGGCACGCACGACTTCCTTGTGTGCCTCGTTAATCGTGTCTTGATCGTACGGCACCTCCATCTGGAAGATGTGCGCCGAGTTGAATAGACGAGCGGTATGGTCCTGTAAACGGAAGATGGCCGTGCCGTGGCCTGTATCGTAGGCACGCACACCCTCAAACACACTCATGCCGTAATGCAGGGAGTGGGTCAGCACGTGCGTATTGGCATCGCGCCAAGGGATGAGCTTGCCATCCATCCAGATAAAACCGTCGCGGTCCGACATCGACATGATGCAATTCCTCAGGAGAAACGTCGCAATGAACTTGCCAGCACGATCAGGCGCTAAAGCTAGACCGGACATGCTGCAAACAATGCGACGATTTTAGCCGATTTCCGGCCGGAAATCAGGTCTGGCCTGCGGTCTGACGCCGGCTTTTTTGCGGGCTTCGGTAAAATGATGGGCATGAATAGCCAAAATCATCGTTGGAAACCCAGCGTCACCGTTGCGGCGCTGGTCGAGCGGGATGGCCGCTTTCTGGTCGTCGAAGAAGAAACCGCGGCAGGTTTACGCTTCAACCAGCCGGCGGGCCATCTCGACGCGGGGGAGTCCCTGATAGCGGCCTGTGCACGCGAGGCGCTGGAGGAAACCGGTTGCGTCGTGACGCCACGCGCACTCGTCGGCGTTTACCAGTGGACCGTGCCGGCAGGTGACATCACCTACCTGCGTTTTGCCTTCGATTGCCAGCTCGACCATATTGAAGCCGGTCGTCAACTTGATGACGGCATCGTCGCCGCGCACTGGTTAACGCTGGAGGCGCTGCGGGCAACGCAGGAGCGCCATCGCAGCCCACTGGTGCTGCAATGTGTCGAAGACTGGATCGCCGGACGCCGCTTGCCGCTCGACAGCATGCGGCATTACGACTGACCCTATGCGGCAGCGCTGGTATCGACATGGCCTGTTGCTGGCTTCCCTGAGTCTCGGACTTGTCAGTGGTGGTGCCCGTGCCGATGCATTCATTGTCGTCTGCTACAACTGGGGCTGTTTGAAGCGCCAACCGGTGAGCTATTCCGAGCCCTGGTTGCGCAAGGCTACCCAACCGCTGCGTCACGCGAAGACACCCGAAGCCGAACGAGAGGCTGCTACCGAAGTGGTGCATCGTTTCTATCGCAAGGCGGCCGAACAGACCCCGATCGGTGCGGATGCCCCGGGCAATGATGAAGATCCCAGCGTCAATGGTCGAATGGATTGCATTGACCACTCTGCCACGACTAGGAATATTCTCTCTTATATGCAGCACCGCAAATGGCTGCGTTGGCACGAGGTAGGGCCCTATGCGCATCGCTCCTTGCTGGTGGGGTCTCATTACAGTGCGACGCTAGTGGAAAAGGGTTCGGACGATGATGATGCGAATATCTTTGTCATCGACCCCTGGGATGTCGATCCCTCAGACCTACCGCAGCTTGCCCCCGTGAGAGAATGGGCAGGGCTACGCTTCTACTCGCTGGAAACGCAGCACCATACTCAAAACTCGCCGGCCGCTTTAACACGCTGACCGGCTTTTCGAAGGAAGTCGTATGTCTTCTGCACCCACCGTTGTCGTTGGCCTCTCTGGCGGTGTTGATTCCTCGGTCGCCGCACTCCTGCTCAAGGAGCAGGGCTATCGGGTCATCGGTCTGTTCATGAAGAACTGGGAAGACGACGACACCGATACGTACTGCAGCACGCGTCAGGATTTAATCGATGTCATGAGCGTCACCGACATCCTGGGCATTGACGTCGAAGTCGTGAACTTCGCCAAGGAATACCGTGACCGCGTCTTCTCGACATTCCTGCACGAATACAATGCCGGCCGCACGCCGAATCCGGACGTGCTCTGTAATTCGGAAATCAAATTCGCTGCGTTCCTGGATCACGCTGTCAGCCTGGGTGCAGATTTTATCGCCACGGGGCATTATGCGGGCGTGCAGGATTTCGACGGCAAGCGACAACTGCTCAAAGCCGAAGACGGCAACAAGGATCAGAGCTATTTCCTGTACCGCCTGAATCAATCACAACTCAAGCCGGCAATTTTTCCGCTGGCCAATTGGCTCAAACCCGAGGTACGCGCCAAGGCCGAAGCCGCCGGTTTGCCCGTCGCAGGCAAGAAGGACTCCACCGGTATCTGTTTCATCGGCGAGCGTCCATTCAACGATTTTTTACAGCGTTATGTGCCACAGAATCCGGGTGAGATCCGCGATCTGGATTCCGGCAAATTACTGGGCACGCATCAGGGCTTGGCGTTTCATACCATCGGTCAGCGCAAAGGGCTGCATATTGGCGGCGTGAAAGGGCACGATATGCAAGCCGGCGAACATGATGCCTGGTACGTGGCAGCCAAAGATATGCCGACGAACGTACTGTATGTCGTCTCAGGGCACGATCACCCGGCGCTCTACGTGAACGAAGTCACAATCACCAACATGAACTGGATCGCCGGTGAGCCCCCGCACACGCACTGGGTCTATACGGCGAAGACGCGTTATCGCATGCCAGACGCCGCCTGTGAAGTTGAATGCATCGATGCAGATCGTGCCGTGGTGCGTTTTGCCGCCCCGCAGTGGGCCGTGACGCCCGGGCAGTCGCTGGTGTTGTACGAAAGCCGCGTTTGTCTGGGTGGTGGCATCATCGAATCGACCCGAATGGCGGGTCGACCCGATATCGGTGACCTCGATCTACAGTCGCTGGCGGAGTGATAACTACTCGGCCAGCGAGGTCTTAGCGCTGGGCCGTTGCGCAATCTGATCGAACAGATGCGCCAGATTGGGATGCGGCGTGCGCCAGTCACGCTCTGGTTGGCGCAGGTCGAGGTAGACCAGCGTACTAAATAGCGCCAGATCGCCCAGCGAAATATCGTTGCCATTGACCCAGGTGTCGTTGCCAAGGCTGATGCTCGCATAATCGAGGGCGCGGCTAATCGCGTTGTTGTGCAGCGTGATATTGCCCGGTTCCTGCTTTACTTCTGGCCGGATGCGCTCATTGCGCACGGCAATAGCCGAATCCATGATGCCGTCGGCGAGGGCTTCCCAACGCTTGACCCGCATACGCGCAAGCGCGTTGTCGCGCGGAATCAGAATCGGGGTGTCGTTGAGGCTGTCCACGAATTCGGCGATGACTGGTGAATCAAACACGCAGGTTTCGTCGTCAAGAATCAGTGCCGGAATACGACCAAGTGGATTGACTCGGGCAACCAGACTGCCGGGTTCGCGCGGCGGGTCAATCAGGTATTCATGTGGGAGTTGCTTTTCCAGCAGCATCAGGCGCACTTTGCGCACATACGGGCTGGTGGGGGTGCCAAGCAGTTTCATAGGGGCTCCGGAAGGGTCAAGCAATAGGCCAAACCCTACACGGAAAGAGGCGCCTTTCCCAGCGCAGCCAGCACCAAATGGTAAAATCGCTACTTTGATTGTGACGAATGCAGGAGCAACAGATGTCTAACGGTTTTGGCGCATTGGCGGCACTCACCAGCCTCTCTCCCCTCGATGGCCGCTATGCCGCCAAGGTTGATCCGCTCCGCCCGCATTTTTCGGAATACGGCTTGATCCACGCGCGCTTGCGTGTCGAGATCGAATGGCTCAAAGCCCTAGCCGCCGAACCGAATTTTGCCGAAATCCCTGCCTTTTCATCCACCACGATTGCTGAGCTGGACGCCCTGGTCAATAACTTCACCGAGAGCGATGCGGCCGAAGTGAAGGGGATCGAGGCGACGACCAACCACGACGTCAAGGCCCTGGAGTACTGGATCAAGGATAAGACCCAAGGCAACGCCGAAGTCACCAAAGTCAGCGAGTTCATCCACTTCGCCTGTACCTCGGAAGACATCAACAACCTGTCGCACGCGCTCATGTGCCAGGGTGCCCGCGAACAGGTCATGCTGCCAACGCTGGATCGCGTTATTGCCAGGCTGACCGAGATGGCGCATGCCTACGCCGAGGTGCCGATGATGAGCCGCACGCACGGTCAACCGGCCACACCGTCAACCATGGGCAAGGAATTGGCTAACGTGGCCTACCGTCTGCAGCGCGCCCGGGTGCGTATCGCCCAGGTCGAACTGCTCGGCAAAATCAATGGTGCCGTCGGCAACTACAATGCCCACCTCGCCGCCTACCCGGGTTACGACTGGGAAGGCTTCGCCAAGAAATTCGTCGAATCGCTGGGTCTGACCTTCAACCCGTACACCATCCAGATCGAACCGCACGATGCGCTGGCTGAACTATTTGACGCCTTTGCGCGCGCCAACAGCATCCTCATCGACCTCGACCGCGATGTCTGGGGTTATATCTCGCTGGGCTTCTTCAAGCAGAAGGTCAAGGCGGGCGAAGTTGGTTCGTCGACCATGCCGCACAAGGTGAACCCCATCGACTTCGAAAACTCCGAAGGCAACCTGGGCCTGGCCAACGCGGTGCTCAAGCACTTGGCCGAAAAGCTGCCGATTTCGCGCTGGCAACGTGACCTGACCGACTCCACCGTGTTGCGTAACATGGGCGTCGGCCTCGGCTACACGCTGCTTGGTTATGATTCGCTGCTTAAGGGTTTGGGCAAGCTGGAACTCAACGCCGACCTGATGAAGACCGACCTCGACGCCAATTGGGAACTCCTGGCCGAACCGATCCAGACCGTCATGCGCCGCTTTGGTATTGCCAACCCCTACGAGAAGCTCAAAGAGCTCACCCGCGGTACGCGCGTCTCGCGTGAGGGCATGCAGGCCTTTGTGAACACGCTCGACATCCCGGCCGATGCCAAGAAGGCACTGCTGGAACTGACCCCGTGGAATTACACGGGCAAGGCCGCCGAACTGGCCAAGCGCATTTAAGTATCTCTAAGGAACGAGAATGGCATTTGCCGACAACCTCAAAAAACTGCCGGGCATCTCGCATCTGGCCGCCATCGAACTGCGTGATGCCGAGGGCAACCTCGCGGGCATCATTGAGAACAAGGCGGGCAGCCAAGGCTCGCTGGCCGTATATAACCATCTGGGTCAGCTCTGGGGCGCCATCAATGCCGATGCTGCCAAACAAGGTCTGGAGATTTTTGCCGAGCACACGACTGATGCCCGTGCCCATGCGGGTAAGCACCCCAACATCGATCGTCTGCTCAACATTGCCGAGAACGGCGGCGCGATGCTGCGCATCAAGCACGTTTTCGCTGTCGACGACGAGCTGCCGGCCTAGGGCCAACCTGTCACGCGCACGCCATGGAACGTAACTTCCCCGAGGCGCTGGCGCATACCCTCCGGTTCGAAGGCGGGTGGGCACAGCATCCGAATGATCCTGGGGGCGCCACCATGAAGGGCGTCACCCACAAAACCTATGCCGATTATCTGGGCCGCGCCGTCACCCATGACGAATTGCGCGGGATCCCGGACGACCACTTGGCCGATATTTACCGTAAGCGCTATTGGGATGCCTGCCGCTGCAGCCATTTACCCGATGGGCTCGATCTGGCGCTCTTTGATACGGCCGTGAATACGGGCCCAGCGCAGGCGGCACGTCTTTTACAAAGAATCGTCGGTGTACCGGCTGATGGCGGCATCGGCCCTAAAACCATCGCTGCGGTGAACGAGTTTGTGGCAGCACACAGTTTGCACGACCTCATCGAGGCCTATACCGAAGCACGCCAGAACTTTTACCGTCTATTACCGACCTATGTGCACTTTGGCGAAGGCTGGCGTAAACGGGCAGATGGGGTTGCCAAGCTTGCCAAAGAAATCGGCCAATCGAACCCGGTGGCCTAAAAACAGATACGCCACGCGAAGGTGGCGTATCGATGAAGCGGGTACCTATTAAACTTAGACGCAGGCACCATCGGCATTGGCCGAATCGATACGTTTCGCCGGTTTGATGAACTGATCACGCTTCACGCCCAGCCACATGACCAGCGGGCTGGCCACCAGCACCGACGAGTAGATGCCAAAC
>VEQD01000096.1 GCA_018883385.1 Rhodocyclaceae bacterium
ACCACCTCGATTGAAAACTCCGAGCTGCTCTCTGATCTACTCAAGAGCGAGAAGCTGGATCATCAGGTGCTCAACGCCAAGCAGCACGAGCGTGAAGCCGAGATCGTGGCGCAGGCCGGCAAGCCGGGCATGATCACCATCGCCACCAACATGGCCGGTCGCGGTACCGACATCGTGCTGGGCGGCAATATCGGCAAACTAGTCGATACCATCCGTGCCGACGCATCGCTGTCGGCGACCGCCAAAGAAGAGAAAATCGCCGCGCTGCGCGCCGACTGGCAAAAGACACACGACGCCGTCATCGCCGCCGGTGGATTGCACATCATTGGTTCTGAGCGTCACGAGTCCCGCCGGATCGATAACCAGCTGCGTGGCCGTGCCGGTCGCCAGGGTGATGCTGGTAGCTCCCGCTTCTTCCTGTCGCTGGATGATTCACTACTGCGCATTTTCGCGGGTGATCGCATCAAGTCGATCATGGATCGCCTCAAGATGCCGGAAGGCGAGGCCATCGAGCACGCGATCGTCACCCGCTCGCTAGAGTCGGCGCAGCGCAAGGTGGAAGGCCGCAACTTCGATATCCGTAAGCAACTGCTCGAATACGATAACGTTGCGAACGACCAGCGTCGCGTCATCTATTCGCAGCGCAACGAGTTGCTGGAAACGCACGAGATTAGCCAGACCATGACGGCGTTACGCCATGGTCTGCTGGAAGAAGTGTTCCGCACCTATGTGCCGGAAGGCTCGATCGACGAGCAGTGGGATCTGCCGGCGCTCGAGAACCTGCTCGAAGCCGAATATCAGCTGCGCGTGCCGCTCGCCGAGATGGCGCAGGGCGCCGATGCGCCGGATGACGAAACGCTGCTTCAGCGTCTCATTGCCGCCGCCGATGAAGTCTACGCAGCCAAGGTGGCGCTGGTTGGTGAAGAGTCTTTCAGTGGGTTTGAAAAGAGCATCATGTTGCGCAGCCTCGACACCCATTGGCGCGAGCACCTGTCGGCGCTGGATCACCTGCGTCAGGGTATCCATCTGCGTGGCTATGCGCAGAAAGATCCGAAGCAGGAATACAAACGCGAAGCCTTCGAACTCTTCGATAATCTGCTCAGCGCCGTGCGCCGTGAGGTAACCCGGACGCTGATGACGGTGCGCATCGCCACGCAGGAGGAAATCGACGCGGCTGCTGCGGCGGAGCAAGCGGCGATGGAGAACGCCAACGCGAACGTCAATTACCAGCATGGCGACTTCGTCGACCAGGAGGGCAATCCGTACGATCCGGAACTGGTGAACCGTAATGCGCC
>VEQD01000022.1 GCA_018883385.1 Rhodocyclaceae bacterium
TTGGTATTGCGACGTTTTTCTTCATGGCGACCGGTGCGCCGGGAACCGCAGTCACCAGGCTATCAACGGATATCTCCAGTAGACGGCCATAGGCGCGCAAAATCCCCACCACGAAGGTGCGGCCGGGTAATTTATCCCACTCACCGGCTTCCAGCGCTTCAATCACGCGCGGGCTCACCTTCAGTGAATAGGCAACATCACCGGCCGACAAATTCTTGGCCTCGCGGGCTGCGCGCAGTAACTGTTGTTCATTCGAGATCGCCTCGTTAACTAGCGATTGCTCCAGAGGCTCTGAGGAATTCTGGGAGGTTGGGATCTCGTCATGGGTGTTCTGCATAGTCATTCCGGTGTTAATTTTTACTTGGGTGAGTTGTTATCAGGGCGTAAGAGGTTTTCAGGTGTGCGTGGCTCATTCCAGGTCTCACCATAGGCTGCGGCTCGCTCACGTAAAATTTTGGCTTGCGCACGATCACCAGCTTCGTCGGCACACCGACTGGCATTAGCCAATGCACGCCCCGGGGTGTCGTACAGCGGGTTCTTCCAGGCAAGTTCAAGCTGAGCTAGCCCGGCCTGAGGTTGCCCTGTGGTACACAAAAACCATCCATAGTTATTACGGACATCCGGATCGTTCGGCGTCAAATCAATGGCTTTTCGAAAACTGTCTGATGCCAAGACGCGTTCACCCAACTGCATATAAACAAGACCACGCATGTCGTAGGCTGGCGCATAGGCTGCATCAACGCGCAAGGCCGCATCGATTTCAGCCAGCGCCGTCTTAAAGCTGGCCTGCTGGTAATACAACGCCGCCAGTTCCGTATGGACACGTGCGCGGCTTTCGGGCGGCGCCTTGCTGACTGGTTTCTGCTCGGGCACGCCCGCAAGATTGGTCGTCGTGGTACAAGCGGCCAAAAGACCAACTAGAAACACGCTGGTGATGATACGTGTCACGCCCCCACCTCGCTCACAACCTTGAGATGCTGGGTTCGACGTGTTTTGTCCTGCACTTGACCAGCCAATTGGCCGCAAGCGGCATCAATATCATCTCCACGGGTTTTGCGTGTTGTGGTCACATAACCGGCACCGATCAGCACATTGGCAAAAGCCGAAATCCGCTCCCGGCTTGATCGGCGATACGGACTCCCGGGGAAAGGATTAAACGGGATCAGATTGAACTTGCAATGAACCTTCGCCTGGCTGACCAAGGTCACGAGCTCGCGCGCCTGTGCCGGGCTGTCGTTCACGCCATCCAACATCACGTATTCAAAGGTGATGAAATCTCGCGGGGCACTCTCGAGATAGCGCTTACAGGCAGCCATCAGTTCGGCCAGGGGATATTTCTGGTTAATGGGCACCAGCACATTACGGAGTGCGTCATTGGGTGCATGCAGCGACACCGCCAAAGCCGTCGGGCAAGCCTCGCGCAGTCGATCCATGGCAGGCACTATGCCCGAGGTCGATACCGTCACGCGACGGCGTGATAGTCCATAGGCATGATCATCGAGCATGAGATTCAAGGCCGGAACCAGTGCTTCAAAATTGGCGAGCGGCTCGCCCATCCCCATGATCACAACATTAGAGATGATCCGGTCACCGGCCGGGTCAAAACCCAGCGCCTGGTTGGCAAGCCAAAGCTGGCCAATGATTTCCGCGGTAGTGAGGTTGCGGTTAAAACCCTGTTTACCGGTTGAGCAAAACGAACAGTCGAGCGCGCAGCCCACCTGCGTGGAGACACACAGGGTGCCGCGATCCGCTTCCGGAATAAACACGGTTTCGATCAGATTACTGGCGCCCACGTCCATCAGGAACTTGCGGGTCCCGTCATCGGAGATCTTGTCGGAGACAATCTTGGGCAAACGAATTTCGGCCACGTCGGGCAAACGCTCGCGAAATGTCCGCGCAAGATCCGTCATCACGGCGAAATCACTTTCTCCGCGCGAATAGATCCAGCGCAAAAGCTGATTGGCCCGGAACGGCTTCTCGCCGATCTGGGCCAACCAGGCTTTGAGCCCGGCCATATCAAGGTCGAGCAGATTCTGCATCGTTACAGCTGTTACGATAACTCAGCGGCTATAAATGTTCATGCCCGGAAAGAAGAACGCCACTTCAACGGCGGCTGTTTCCGGTGCATCAGAACCGTGCACGGCGTTGGCATCGATCGATTCGGCGAAATCGGCACGAATGGTCCCCGGAGCTGCCTTTTTGGGATCGGTGGCACCCATCAATTCGCGGTTCTTGGCGATCGCATCTTCACCTTCCAGCACCTGAACGAACACCGGACCAGAGGTCATGAAGTCCACCAGATCCTTGAAGAAAGGACGCTCTTTGTGCACGGCATAGAACTGACCAGCTTCGGCCGCCGACAGGTGAACCAGACGGCCAGCAATAACCTTGAGGCCAGCGCCTTCGAAACGCGCAATGATCTGGCCAATGACATTTTTGGCGACGGCATCAGGTTTGATGATGGAGAGGGTGCGTTGGATTGCCATAAAAACTCCGTAGGTGAATCAGCGGATTGATAAAAAAGGCAATTTTATCAGAAAGGCGGCTTGTGCGCCGCATCAATCTGCCGCAAAAACGGCGTCACACTATCCCAGAAAAAGAAACGCACAAATCACCACCACCGTGGGTGGTATGGCCGACAACAGCAGCCCGAGTGGGCTCACGGCAGCGTCATCGAAGTCTGATCGAAGTATCGACAGACCTGCGGGGTTAGGCGCGTTGGCAATCACCGTCAATCCGCCGCCAGCAACGGCACCTGCCATGACGGCATGTTTAAACTCGGTTGAAACGCCTTGAATCAAGGATGCCAGATAGGTCAACGCCGCATTATCGGTGATCGCCGTTAACCCTGTCGCAAGAAAGAATATGGCAGTGGGCTCAACATCGGAAATGGCCGGTTGCAACCACCACTGTTGTAGGCCACCGAGCACAACCAGTCCGGATAAGAAAAAGGCAACCAGCAATGCCTCTCTGAGTAGCAAACGATCCTGGTAACGACTATAAGCCTCGGTATAGCCCAAAAAG
Organism: Rhodocyclaceae bacterium; assembly: GCA_018883385.1. Taxonomy (GTDB): domain Bacteria; phylum Pseudomonadota; class Gammaproteobacteria; order Burkholderiales; family Rhodocyclaceae; genus Fluviibacter. The sequence continues at coordinate 3,025 of VEQD01000022.1, forward strand.
AACAGAAACAACCCAAGAAATACAATAGGATGGTGCGAAAAAGTAACGATCCCCGCCAAAAAGGCCAAATGGACAGCGATGACGACCATCGGTACGCGCTGGTCTTTCTCAACGTCAGGAAGTTTTCCTTTGGCAGTAATTTCCTTTCTAAAAAACCAGGTGACAAATAAGGCATTAAAAAAAACTGCCAATGCCGATTTCCAGCCAAAGTGCATCAACATATAGGATGAACTCCAGCCCCAGGCATCGGCGGCCATCAGTACAGGTGGCGCCGCAAAATTGGTTAGCGTTCCTCCAATCGACACATTCACAAAAAGCACCGCCAATGTCGCGTATTTGAGTTGACGCGATAGCCCGTGACGATAAAAGCCCTCTTTGAGCATCAGGGCGGCAAGGGTCATTGCTGCAGGCTCAGTAATAAAAGAGCCCAACAGTGGCAATAAAAACAAACAGAAAAAGAAAAACGCCAGTGATCGATTCGTCGGAATGATGCGCGCCAGTGTTTTAACCAACAACTCTACGGCTTTCAATATAGGTCGGCTGGCGGCAATCACCATGATGGCAAATACAAAAAATGGTTCGGTGAAGTTTCGAGTTTCTAAGTAGGTAATTGCCGTTGTTTTGCCAAGTGCAAAGAACACCAATAACACAAACACGAATGCCCAGAATCCAAAAACAACTTCAACCTCGCTGAGCAAATGCCAGAAACCTGCATGCGCCGGCTGAACGTGTGCCAGATGTGCAAAGAACTTCGTCGAAAATGTGTGGAGAATTGCCACCACAAAAATCGATGTGGCAATCAATTCCATCACGGATAGCGCCTGAGGCATGTTCTGATAGCCCTAATTAATTCATCAAATGGAACAACTTGTCGACGCTAGCGATCATAAACATGCGTTGGTTGAAGCATACGCTATCAAGCATTTTTGAAATCTGTAACGGCAATCGAGAAACGTGTCAATTTATCGTATAGCGTCTTGGCAGGAATGCCAAGAATTCCTGCAGCATCTGCGACATTGCCACTGGCTAGGCGTAACGCACTGTTTAATGCCTCGCGCTCAGTGTGTTCTAGAACCTGGTTCAGTGTTAGTGGCGGGGATTCCTCGCTGGTGGCCTCAGCTTCTGCAAAGGGGAAACCTACTGCTACACGTTCTGCAAAGTTTCTCAGTTCCCGAATATTGCCAGGCCAATCATGTGAAACCAGATAACGCAGCACTTCAGAACCGGTGTCTACGGCAGGCGTGTGGTACTTCTGCCGAAACTGATGCAGGTAAAAATTAAAAAGGAGTGGAATATCCTCCCGTATCTCTCGCAGTGGTGGCAGATAGAGGTTCACCACATTCAACCGGAAATACAGGTCACTTCGAAAATGGCCCTGATCTGACAGCGTTTTGAGATTTCTCTTGGTGGCAGCGATAACACGGCACGATATCGGAATTGATTCGTTAGCACCAAGCCGCTGTACGGTTCTGTCCTGAATAGTCCGTAGTAATTTGGCTTGCAAAGCCAGCGGCATCGATTCTATTTCATCGAGAAAAATCGTACCGTTTTTGGCGAACTCAAATTTACCAATCCGACGCTTGAGGGCACCGGTAAATGCGCCGGCTTCATGACCAAAGAGTTCGCTTTCAATAATACTCTCGGGCAAAGCTGCGCAATTAATCGCAACAAAGGGCCCTGAACGACCGCTCTGGATGTGCAAACTTTGTGCAACAACTTCCTTCCCCGTACCTGTTTCGCCGTTAATCAGAACATCTACACCAGTGGGTGCCAGAGTAGAAATCTGTTGGCGCAGCATTGTCAAACGAACCGATTGTCCGATCAGCACTTGTCCAACGCAGGACTGGTCCCTTGAAAGTGCCGCCACTTGACTGATTAATTGCGCCTTGTCCGCTGCGTTACGCACGGTAGTGATCAAGCGATCGGGACTGAACGGCTTTTCGATAAAATCGAAAGCACCTTCACGCATCGCGCCAACCGCCATACTGATGTCGCCATGCCCGGTCATGATAATCACAGGTACTTGTGGATTAGCGACCAGGACTTTACGCATAAGGCTCAAGCCATCCTCGTCAGGCAAGTTGACGTCAGTAATCACAACATATGGAAAATCTGGGCGAACCACTGACAAGAAACTTTGCGCCGAAGCATGAGGACGAACCTCAAAGCCTTCAAGCATTAAGGACTGTGAACAACTGTTCAGGATCGCTTCGTCGTCCTCAATCAGACAAACCGTCGCGGGCTTAGGCAAGCCAATTGTCATATTCATGAAACGACATCCGCATTCCGCAAAGTCAGGGTGAACTCCAAACCACCTTCAGGTAAATTAACACAGTTGATTTTGCCACCAACTGCGTCAACGATAAACCGGGTGATCGCCAGCCCAAGACCGAGCCCCTGTCCGGTGGGCTTGGTCGTAAAAAACGGCTCGAATATGTTTTTGCGTTGCGATTCCGGAATCCCCGGTCCGTTATCTCGAATACAAACCACGACCTCGCTGCCACAGGTCTTTGCACAAATTTCAATACGAGCCCCTGCCCGGTCACGCAACACATCTACTGCATTAGACAAGAGGTTCACAAAGACCTGCTCCAGCTTACCCTGTGACCCCATCACTTGTTCGCTAGCGATATGTACATCCAGTGCTATACCTGCCTTTTCGATAAAGGGGTTCATCACCAGCATGGCATTGCTTATCACTGAACTAAGCAAGAGTGGTTCGATCATCGTTGGGTCGTTACGATAAAGTGATTTGAGTTCTGAAAGAATATTTCCGGCACGAACTACTAATGCATTAATGTTGTCGACGTTCTTGCCGGCCACATCAAGCCGACCAGCTTCAATGAGTCTTCGCGTATTGCCAGCGTAGAGCTGAATCGCCGAAAGTGGTTGACTGAGCTCATGTGTAATACCCGCAGCCATCTGTCCGAGAACTGCCATTTTTCCTGCCTGAACGGCCTCGTCCCGAGTTTGTCGTAATACCGTCTCTGCGCGTTGTAAGTCTTCGACACGACTTGTGAGTTCGACCGTCCGTTCTGCTATTTTTGCATCAATATCCGCGTAAATTTTCCGCTTTTCAAGTTGTGCTCGATGCCGATAATAAAAACTAGACATACTAATCATCAAAAACCCGAGTCCAAAACCACTGGCAAGGGCACTTGCCAAGGCGAAGTGTCGAGCCTCACGCGTATCGCCGATTTGGGCGATATGCCATCCACGATTGCCCAACGCGACCGATTGCAGCATGTACCGCCCTCCATCCATGATAGAGACTGGCTCATCGCTACTGATGCTTACTGTGATCCCTCGATAGTCCAATGCATTGAGAGGCTCATTGGAGAACTGACGTGTTCTCGAAATTCGTTCAGCAGCTGTTACATCAATAGGCCGTGTCGCCTTGTAACGATACTCGGGCATAGATGCAAGAATGACGATGCCATCCTCGTTAGTCACAATAACGTCATTCTTTGCTTCAGCTAAGGCTCGCTGAATATCTGTCAAGCCGATCTTGATGGTTATCACACCCAGCAAGACTTGATCCAAGCGAATAGGATACGCGATGTAATAGCCCGGCTTACCAGAGGTGATACCAATACCGTAAAACTTACCCAATCCCTGCTCTACAGCATCCACGAAATAGGGACGGAATGCATAGTTGTCACCAACATAGCTATCCGGTTTATTCCAGTTGCTGGAAGCGAGTGTGAGGCCATCTTTGTTTATAGCATATATGGTTTCGGTGCCAAGGATCTCGTTGATCTGCTCTAGGTATCGATTGGCCGCTGCCAATACTTCAGTTCTATTTGGCTGTATCAATGCATCGCGAATACGAGGATCCTGGGCAATCACTAACGGTAATTCATCGTACTTCTGCAAGGTGGTGCTGATCGTCTGACTTAGCGTCTCTAGATTTTCATAGTTTCGCGTCGCTTCTCGATCGATCTCAGAATTAAAAACTAACCGGTAGGTTCCGTAACCTACCAATACGCATGTGACAACAATGATCGCAAAAAGATAGCGTGATCTGATGGGTAACACGGCAGCGTTGTCTTGAAATGTCATAACTGGATCATAAAAAGAAGACCCGGCAGGACCGGGTCTCTAGTGGGCCATAATACTAGCCAATCATTCCAATGGCTCTGGGCAACCAAAGACTCAGTCCAGGCCAATAGGTCACGATTATCAAGAATACAAGCATGGTCAGGAGCCAAGGCCAGACAGCAATAGTCAGCTCGGTAATTCCCATTTTTGTTATTCCGGAGGCCACATACAAATTCAATCCTACGGGCGGGTGGCACATCCCGACTTCCATATTCACCACCATCATGATGCCAAAATGCACCGGATCAATGCCCAGCTTCATGGCCACCGGAAAGAGGATAGGCGAGAAGATCAGCACAATCGATGACGGCTCCATGAAGTTTCCGGCCACCAGCAGGATGATGTTGACGAAAAGCAGGAAGGTGATCACACCCAGGCCCTTGTCTAGCAACCAGTCAGCCATCGCTTGCGGAATATTCTCATGGGTCATGAGAAATGAGAACAGCACAGCGTTGGTAATGATGTATAGCAACATCGCGCTCATGTTGGCCGATGACAGCAGTACACGAGGCACATCCTTGAGGCCCATATCCTTGTAGACGAAAACGGCAATGGTGAAAGCATAGACGGCACTAATTGCTGCGGCTTCGGTTGGCGTAAAGATACCGGTGTAGATACCACCCATCACGACAACGATCAGCAACAACCCCCATACCGACTCTTTGAAAGACTTCATTCGCTGAACGAAAGATGCCTTGGGCAGACGTGGATAATCGTTCTTACGTGCTAGATACCAAGTCGTCATACCCAGCATGAAAGCCAGCATCAAACCGGGAATCACTCCGGCCATGAATAATGCGCCGACTGAGGTATTGGTCGATACCGAGTACATCACCATGACGATCGACGGCGGTATCAGAATTCCTAGTGCACCCGAGGTCGTGATTACACCTGCCCCGAACCGATTCGGGAAACCGGCTTTTACCATCGCGGGCAGTAGGATCGAGCCAATCGCCACCACGGTTGCCGGCGACGACCCAGAAACAGCCGCAAACAAGGCGCAGGCCATCACGCCCGCCAGCGCCAATCCGCCATAAAAGTGGCCAACCATATCCGAGGCAAACCGAATCATCCGTTTGGCCACACCACCATGTGTCAGAAAATTACCCGCCAAAATGAAGAACGGGATTGCCATGATCTCGAATTTTTCGATACCGGTAAACAGCTTGAGTGCAACGGATTCCAGAGGCACCTGAGTCAGGGTAAAAAGGAACGTCAGCACCGTGAGACCGAGTGCAATCGAAATGGGCATCCCAGTCAGCATCAAGGCCGTTAGAATGCCAAAGATAATCAAGGTACTCATTTGGCACCCCCTTCCTTGTTATCGGATTTGTGGTCTTTCTTGACCTCTTTCGGATACAAACCTTTAGTGTTCTGAAACCAGGGCATATCTTCCGCTTTGCCCCCCGGGCCGACCATCGGATCGGTCGCAGTCTCGTCATCCAGTCCTTCCACATGACCATGGTCGACGTGCGGCAACTCTCCGGTGCGGTTGAATGACACCAGCACCTGCAGGAAGCGGAAACACATCAGACCCGAACCCAACGGGATGGCCGAATAAACAATCCAGGTCGGCCATTCCAGATCGGGTGTAACCGGGCCTTCAAAGAGGTCGCCGGTTTCTTTGCCCCAGTAGTGCAACCAGGCATAGTGCAGACCGTTTTCCATGACGAAATGGAACCCGAGATAACCAACAATGCCGGTAAACAGGGCACCGGCCAGCAGACCGAAGCTAATAAACCACTTACGCTTCTCGTCCGGCAAACGATTGATCATCACATCCACCCCGACGTGAATACCGGTACGGACGCCGTAGGCCGCACCAAACTTGGCCATCCACACGAACATGATGATGCACAGCTCCTGAGCCCAGGCCATGCTGAATGACAGCAACCAATCCTGCAGGCCTGAAATATCCAGGCCTGTCAGATAACGGTGAATCACTGCCGCGAAAATAATGAGTGTCGCCCCCCCCATCAGGAAGGTGATCAACCACTCTTCAAGCCGGTCGAGAAATCTCATACGTATCTCCAAATCCGTCACTCCGAACTCGGGGTGACGGTTTTCGTCTTTGATGGTTACTTCTTCTTGGCCTTAGTCGGGGCAGCTAGATCTGCATAGACAGATTGAAGCAGCTCAGGTCCGACACGCGGCGCCATTTCTTTGTGAACCGGCAGCAGTGCTTTCTTGAAGGCTTCGCGCTCGGCGGCCGTCGGCGTGTAAACAGCCGTCTTACCCGACTTCTTTACCTTCTCGAGATCCTGATCGTTCTGGTGCTTGGCGATACGGTTAGCAAAGGCCGTCGATTCATTCATGGCCTTGTCCAACTGTTCACGCACATCCGGCGGCAGACCATCCCAGAACTTCTTGTTAACGATGACGGCATAACCCAGGTAACCGTGTTCCGTCAGCGCTAAGTGCTTTTGCACTTCATACATCTTCTGGGTATAGAGATTGGAGATCGGGTTTTCGGTACCATCGACCACGCCAGTCTGTAGGGCTTGATAGACTTCCGAGAACGGCAGCACCTGTGGCAAAGCACCTAAAGCACGCATCTGGGCTTCCAAAACTTTGGAGGACTGAATGCGCATCTTCTTACCCTTCAAGTCGGTCGGTAGCTTGATCGGGGTATTGGCCGAGAATGACTTGAAGCCATTATCCCAATAGGCTAGACCGCGAATCCCCTTGGGCTCAAGCTTCGCCAGAATCGACTTGCCAATCGGGCCTTCGGTAATTTTATGGAGCTGGTCGTAGTTATCAAAGATGTAGGGCAGATCGAACATCTCAAACTCTTTAACGCCCAACGGACCAAACTTGGCTAACGAGGGCGCCAACATCTGGACCGCACCCAGCTGGAGCGCTTCCATTTCTTCCTTGTCCTTGTAGAGTGTGCTGTTGGCATAGACCTCTACTTTCACCTTGCCCTTGGTGTAATCCTCAGCTTTTTTCTTGAAATAATCGGCAGCCAGCCCCTTTGGGGTGTCATTGGCCACCACGTGGCTGAACTTGATGACAATTGGCTGTTGCGCCACCGCCCAGGTCGAACAGGCCGCCAACACCGATGCCACTAAAAGTTTCATCTTTCTCATTCCTACGCTCCTTTGGTTGGTGATACGTTTTACTCATCAATAACGCACTTAGCGTGCATTTATTGCACCTTAAGGAGCAAGCGTTATGCCAACTTGAACTGGGACGAACAACATTCATAACGCTTTGTTTTTTTGTAACTTTTTTTGTCGCGAAGATGTTGCGACGCAGCGTTTTTTCCGAAAATCCAGAAGGGCAGCAAGTGCATCTCCGAATTACCAGAAATTCAGTCCACGCTACAACGACCATCCGGTTTTGGGTTGCCAGTCGAGGCTTGGCAAAGAAAGCTCGGGGGTCGTTTCTGCTTGCTGTGCCCAACCAAGGTAAGGGACCCAGAATAAGTTCTCGTGCAGCCACAAACCTGGCAGTCGGGGCCGAACCCAGGGCGGTACCCCCTGGGCTCTGAGTAGTTCGCTCACCCGATCATGACAACGCCCCGAAGGGTGAAAACGTTGCCCATGCCCCACGGGGGCAATATGTAGGTCGTGCACATCTGTTGGAACACCGGCAATTTCAAGCTGGCCATCCGGCCACACCAATGACCCGTTCTGAAATGCGGCGCTACGAGGACCGCTTTGATCCATGGCCGCATCTATCCAGATCCGATCGCGCCAAAGATGTACCCCAAAAGCCCCCATCCTCACGAAGGCTTCGGTATCGGCTTGCGCCATCATTAACTGTGCCGTGAATTCCTGCAGACGTCGCGCTGCCGGAATCTGAATACCCGCAAGAGCAAAACGATGGCGCAGGATGTTGCGCACCGCAGCCTCGGGTAGCTGCTGCAGCCGCACCACAGACAAACACTCATCCTGATCAAGACAGCTTTTGGCATCGTGCTCGGCCAAACGATTGAGTAACGCGGCTTGTTCCGTCATCTGTGCGGATGTGCGTGCCAGAACGTCAACGACACCCGGATACCTGTCGGCAATGACTGGTAGGATGCGGTGACGCACATAGTTACGCCGAAAAGCGAGATTCTGGTTGCTCTCATCCTCGATCCAACGCAACTGGTGCGCCGTGGCCCAGGCCATGAGGGCCGCTCGCGATGTCTCGACCAATGGTCGAATGAGTGTTTTTTGTCCTAACTGACGGACGTCCGGCACTCCCCCCAACCCCGTAGCGCCCGCACCCCGGAAAAGATTCAACAACAGGGTCTCTGCCCGATCATTCTGGTGATGGGCCAGGCAGAGGATGTCACCGGGTGCTGCGGCAAAAGCTGCATAGCGGGCCTCGCGTGCGACCCGCTCCAGCCCCTTGCCTGAGGCATTGGGTAATTGAAGCCGTACGACTTCGCAGGGGACAGTCAAACGCGCACACAAGTCACGGCAAAACCCTGCCCAATGGTCTGCGTTGGGAGACAACCCATGATGAACATGAAGCGCCGATAATTCAAATGGGGTTTCAGCCTGTAATTGCACCAAGGCATGCAGTAACACGACCGAATCCAGCCCGCCAGAAAGACCCACACACACACGCCCCTCAGCCCGCCATTGACCAGCGAGTGCAGCGCGAACTGCTGACAGAATCTGATCCTGGCCGGTTGTCATGCCGTCAACCGGCTAAGGTGCACTCAGGCGGTGACGGTCTCAAAGGCGCCGTAGGCCATCAGTCGATCAATACGACGGCGCACCAAGGCGTCATGATCCAGACCATCCACACGTTTGAGCGCTTGCTCAAGCGCCTGCTTCAGGTTCTTGGCCATACCGACGACATCGCGATGTGCGCCACCCGGTGTTTCTTCAACGACCTGATCGATCAACCCCAGCCCCTTCAAACGACCGGCGGTGATGCCCATGATCTCGGCCGCTTCAGAGGCTTTTTCTGCACTCTTCCAAAGAATGGTGGCGCAACCTTCGGGCGAAATCACGGAGTAAGTGGAGTGCTGCAGCATCAAGACTTCGTCGCCGACAGCAATGGCCAGGGCGCCACCGGAGCCACCCTCACCGATGATGGTGACAATAATCGGTGTCTTGAGTTCAGCCATCACCAACAGATTGCGGCCGATGGCTTCGGACTGACCACGCTCTTCAGCACCAATCCCTGGGTAAGCACCCGGGGTATCGACAAAGGTAAAGACCGGCAGACCAAATTTTTCCGCCAACTTCATCAGACGCAACGCTTTACGATAGCCTTCCGGGCGCGGCATACCAAAATTACGATAGATCTTCTCTTTGGTATCACGACCCTTCTGGTGGCCGATAACGATACAGGGCTCACCATTCAGACGTGCTAAGCCACCGACTATAGCCGTGTCATCGGCAAAAGCACGATCGCCGTGCAGCTCGTGGAAATCGGTAAAAATGTTCTCGACATAGTCCAAGGTATAGGGCCGCTGCGGGTGTCGGGCCACCTGGGCACTTTGCCACGGCGTCAGCTTGGCGTAGATGTCATGGGACAGGGTACGACTTTTTTCGGCCAGACGTTCCACTTCTTCGGAAATATCAACCCCCGACTCCTCCTGCATGGCGCGGAGTTCATCGATTTTGTTTTCCAGTTCTGCGATCGGCTGCTCAAAGTCGAGAAACGTCGTTTTCATCGGCACATTATCCTGCATCGGGTTTGACGTTGTATTCTAACAGAGGCGCGTCACCGCCCATGATGCGGCGCAACCAATCAATAGCTGACGACCACCGGATCCAGACTACGCCAGAGGTACCAGGTGGCGACTGTTCGCCAGGGCGCCCAGGCTTCTCCCTGTGACCGCAGTACGCTCAGCGGCTGTTTTTTTCCGGAAAAGTAGTGCTGCCAGACGGCCTTTTGCAATCCGATATCGTCCAACGGGAAGACATCGGGCCGCATCAGATTAAAAATCAGAAACATTTCGGCGGTCCAACGGCCGATGCCACGCACCGCTGTCAGCTCGGTAATCACGACCTCATCTGGCATGGAAGGCCAATCCCGCGCGTGAATCCGGCCATGCACAAAATGGGCTGCCAAATCGCGGGCATATTCGGCTTTGCGTTGTGAAAGGCCGCAGGCGCGCAAGGTGTCGACCTCTTTTTCGTATACCGCGTTTGGGGTGATCACCTTGACGGTATCGCAGACACGCGCCCAGACACTATCCGCCGCCTTGACCGATATCTGCTGTCCGACGATCGAACGAAACAGCGTCTGAAAGGGATCGCCTCGCGAAAACAGCGTGGCTTCGGGATACGCCCGTATGAGACCTGCCATCACCTGGTCTTTGCGCGACAGCGCCCGCGTGGCCCGGGCCCAGTATTCCGGGATGCTGACCTCACCGGATTGAACGGACATCGCAGCTAGCGCTGCCCGTCTGCAACGTAAGGATTGTCGATACGTTCGTCGCCAAAAGTCGACATGGGGCCATGGCCGGGCACAAACCGCACGTCATCGCCGAGCGGAAAAAGCTTTTCTCGGATGGAACTGATCAATTGCTGGTGGTTGCCCCGAGGGAAGTCTGTTCGACCAATCGATTGCTGAAACAGCACGTCACCCACCAAGGCCAGTCGTGTCGGCGCATGATAGAAGCACACATGACCCGGTGTGTGGCCAGGGCAGTGAATGACCGACAGGGTTTCTCCGGCAACGCTGACCGTATCCCCATCATTTAGCCAACGATCCGGCTCGAAGGCCTCGACGTGGGGGAAGCCAAACTGTTTCGACTGGGCAGGCATGCCCTGGATCCAGAAAGCGTCTTCTTGCTGCGGCCCCTCGATTGGCACATTCAGACGGCGGGCTAAATCGGCAGCCCCACCAGCATGGTCAATATGACCATGGGTGATTAAGATCTTTTCGATACAGAGCCCGCGCTTGTCGATCTCGCCTAAAAGACGATCAATATCCCCACCGGGATCGACAACGGCACCGCGCATGCTGGCCTCATCCCAGAGCAGCGTGCAGTTTTGCGCAAAGGGTGTCACCGGGAAGATGGCAAATTTGAGTTCTTTCATCGCTTTTCCATAACCGCAAGAACAGTGTTGGGTCGCAGAGTCGTGGCACAATGCTGACCGTCGATACGTATTTTGCCACGAGTATGCCCGCTGCCATGCCAGAAACCCTGATTCCTCACATTGACTCCCCCCTTGCCTGGAGTGCGCTCCTGGTTTTTGTGACTGCGGCTCTAGGGGCTGACTTCATGTCGCTGCGCCGTCAAGGCAACCGCATCATCAGCTTTAAGGATGCCTTGCGTTGGTCTGTGCTTTGGGTAGGCCTGGCAATGGTGTTCTGCGCCGGCCTCTGGCTATCGCTCGATCTGACCGATGGGCGTGCGCTGGCCAACGTGAAGGCGGGAGAGTTCTTGACCGGGTATCTCATAGAAAAGTCTCTCTCCGTCGACAACTTGTTTGTTTTTCTGATGCTGTTTACGACCTTTCACGTACCGCTGCCACAACAGAAGAAGGCATTGATGATTGGTATCATCGCCGCGATCGTGCTGCGGATTTTGCTGATTTTGATCGGCGCGTGGTTAATTAGTCGTTTCAGCTGGGTGATGTATCTGTTCGGTATATTCCTGCTGTATACCGGCATCAAAATGGTCGTCGCTGCTGAAGAAGTGCATGACCTTGAGAACAATAAACTACTCCAGTGGATGCGCAATCACCTGACAATTTCGAACGAATATCATGGCAGCGCCCTCTATGTCATCAAAGACAAGGTTCGGGTTTATACCCCGCTCTTTGTGGTCGTGGTTCTGATTGGTGTCACAGACGTGATGTTTGCCGTCGATTCAATCCCGGCCATCTTCGCAGTGACCAACGATCCTTATATCGTGATGAGCTCGAATATTTTTGCCGTGCTTGGCTTGCGCGCGCTCTATTTCATGCTGGCCGGTATGGCCGAACGTTTTCATCTACTCAAATTCGGGTTGGCGGCGATTCTTGTCTTTATCGGCAGCAAGATGCTCATCGTAGATTTTTATCACATCCCGGTAGGGGTTTCGCTGGCAATCGTCCTGGTTCTTTTAGTTGCCACTATGATTGCAAGCCTGGTGATCAAACCTAAATCAGCCGGTTAATTGCGATCGCTATCGCATCCTGTACCGATGGCAGTTCTCCCAACGGTGGCAGTAACCTGAGCTCAAGTTGCGGATGCTGCCCACGGATTTCTGCCAGCATGGCCGGAACTTCCTCGCGTAGATGCCCGCCTTGAGCAATAAAAAACGGCAGGATATCGATCTGCTGCGACACGCCACCCGACTGGCGCACAATGGCATCGATAGCTTCCGGTAACGACGGTGTCATAAATTCAAGGAACGCGATCACCACCGGAAGATCGGGGTTCTCGGTGGTTAACCGTTGTGCTACCGCTTGCACGGGCCGCGCCCATTGGGGGTCGCGGGCGCCATGGGCAAAAAGGATCAGTGTCTTCTTCACAGGAGGAATGCTCTATTTAACCCGGTGCAGATGCGGCTTCGTGGGGCGCGGTGTTGTCGCCGGTTCATCAGCAGGGACGCCCGAGTTCGGACTTTCTGTGGGCATCGCGCTCACGACCGAAGGCTCGTAAGCGAACTCCATCCCCGCACCGTTTTCACGCGCAAAAATGCCAGTCACTGCCCCTACGGGAAACGTCAGTTCACGTGACACACCGCCAAAACGGGCCGAGAGCAAAATCCACTCGTTGCCAATATCCAGCGCACCTGTTGCCGCCGGACTAAGGTTCAGTGTCAGCGTGCCATCCTGAACATACTCCAGCGGCACACGGCATTGCTCATCCACAAAGAGGGTGAGATAAGGCGTAAAACCGGCATCGCAGCACCACGACCACAATGCCCGGATTAGGTAAGGCTTGCTAGAGAGCAAGTGATTCACCTTATTTACGCATGATCTTTTCTTGCGGGGTCATCGAATCAATGAACCCCTGACGGCTGAAAATCCGCTCAGCGTACTTGAATAACGGCGCCGCCGACTTAGGCAGGGTAATGTCGTAGTAATCAAGACGCCATAGTAGCGGTGCGATCGCTACGTCGAGCATCGAAAACTCATCACCCAGCAAATACTTCTGCTTGTTGAAGATTGGCGCGATTTCGATCAGACGGTCGCGGATTTCGCTACGCGCTTTATCTGCCGTTTTCAACTTACGCTCGACCGGGTCGATGAATGCAAAGATTTCGCGCTCCATACCGTTCAATAGTTGACGGGCCTGGGCACGTTGCACCGGATCAGGCGGCATCAGCTGCGGGTGCGGGAAGCGCTCATCAATGTACTCGTTGATGATATTTGGCTCATAAAGAATCAGATCGCGCTCGACCAGCACCGGCACACGGTTGTGCGGATTCATCACCGCCAGGTCTTCTGGCTTGTTCATCAGGTCAATGTCATGGATCTCGAAATCCATACCCTTCTCGAACAGCACAATCCGGCAGCGGTGGCTGAATGGGCAAACGGTTCCCGAGTACAAGTGCATCATGATCTAGATCCTCCAAAAAAAGATCGGGATCGAACCTCTTCGACCCCGAGCCCTGCAGCGTCAGAAAGACGCTGTCGTTTTAATGCTTAGTGAATATCTTTCCAGTAGTTCTTCTTCAGGGCATAGGCTGCCACGAAAAGAACAGCTAGGAAGGCGAGCACGCCAAAGCCGATGGCTTTGCGAGTCCCTGCACCCGGCTCACCCATCCAGACGATAAAGGCCGTCAGATCTGCAATCTGCTTGTCGTATTGTTCCGGCGTCAGCAGACCGGGCTCGGCAAGTACCAGCTTTTTATGTTCTACACCCTTGTCGTCTTTGGTGACTTCCAGAACCTGGACACCCTGCAACTGCCAGAGGACATGAGGCATACCTACGTTCGCAAAGACGACGTTGTTCCAGCCGGTCGGGCGTAAATCATCTTTATAGAAGCTACGCAGATACGTATAAATCCAGTCAGCGCCACTTCCATCACCCGATGAGCGTGCACGGGCTTCTAGGGTCAGATCCGGCGGGACAACACCAAACCACTTCTTCTGCTCATCCGGTCGCGCAGCAACCTTCATCGTATCGCCAATTTTGTCACCGGTGAACATCAGGTTGTCTTTGATCTGCTGCTCGGTCAGCCCCAGATCCAGAAGCTTTTCGTAGCGGACGAACGAGGCGCCATGGCAATTCTGGCAATAGTTGACGAACAGCTTGGCACCATTCTGCAGCGCGGCGTTATTGCCCTGCAGGTTCGGCGCCTTATCCAGATGAAGCGCTTCACCGCTAGCGAAGGCCAGCGCGGGAACCGTCAGTACTGCAGCAATAAGAGTCTTGATTTTCATGATTGCTATCCCGTTAGCCGTTCACGCGCTCAGGCGGAATGGTGTATTTATCGATTTTCGAATACCAGGGCATGGCCAGGAAGAAACCGAAGTAAATCAGCGTGCAAACCTGGGAAATCTTCTCACCCCAGTACGACGGGGGTTGGGTGCCAAGGTAACCCAGAATAAAGAAGGCAATCACAAACACGGTCAGCGCGGTCTTGAAGATCGGGCCGCGGTAGCGGATCGACCGGACCGGGCTACGATCCAGCCAGGGCAGGAAGGCGATGATCACGACCGATGCGCCCATCCCCACCACACCCCAGAACTTGGCATCAATACCCAAGATCGGCCACACAATGGCACGCAGCACCGAGTAGAACGGGGTGAAGTACCAGACCGGCGCAATATGCGGGGGCGTCTTCAGCGGGTCCGCCTGGAAGAAGTTGTTGTATTCCAGGAAGTAACCACCACCTTCCGGCGCGAAAAAGACCACGATCGAAAAGGCGAACAGGAAGACCACAACCCCGACGATATCCTTCACCGTGTAGTAGGGGTGGAACGGAATACCATCCAGCGGGTTGCCATTAGCGTCCAGCTTCTCCTTGATGTCGATGCCGTCCGGGTTGTTCGAACCCACTTCATGCAGCGCCACCAAGTGGGCGGCAACGAGCCCAACCAGGATGAGGGGCACCGCGATCACGTGCAGCGAGAAGAAGCGGTTGAGCGTCGCATCGCCAACCACGAAATCACCGCGAATCAGCGTCGACAGATCCGGGCCGATCACCGGGATGGCACCGAAGAGGTTGATAATGACCTGGGCGCCCCAGAACGACATCTGACCCCACGGCAGCAGATAGCCCATAAAAGCTTCAGCCATCAAGCACAAGAAGATCAGCGTGCCAAAAACCCAGAGCAGTTCGCGCGGTTTACGGTACGAACCGTACAGCAGGCCACGGAACATGTGCAGATAGACCACCACAAAGAAGGCCGAGGCACCCGTCGAGTGCAGATAGCGGATCAACCAGCCACCCGGTACGTCTCGCATGATGTATTCGACGCTGGCAAAGGCAATCGGAATGCCGCTGTCGTTCAGGTTGGCATCCGGTTTGTAGTTCATGACCAGGAAGATACCGGTCACGATCTGGATCACCAGCACCAGCAGCGCCAGCGAGCCGAAGAAGTACCAGAAGTTAAAGTTCTTTGGTGCGTAGTACTCGGTCAGGTGGCCCCTGATCGTCGAGGTGAGAGGGAAGCGCGCGTCGACCCATTCCAGAACATTACCGCCTACGCTACCGTCGGACTTGTACTTCTCAAAGTGCTTGTTGCTGGCCATCGTCAGGCTCCTTTGCTTTCGCCAATGATCAGGCGGGTATCGCTCAGATAGGCGTGCGGCGGAATTTCGAGGTTGGTCGGTGCCGGCTTGTCCTTGAAGACGCGGCCAGCCAGATCGAAGGTTGATCCATGACAAGGGCACAAGAAGCCGCCCAGCCAATCGCCCGGCATACCCTGTGATGCGCCTTCAGAGAATTTCGACGACGGGGAACAACCGAGGTGGGTACAGATACCGATCGCAATCCATATGTTGTCTTTAATCGAACGATGCTCGTTCTTGCAATACTCTGGTTGCTGCGGTTTTTCCGAATTGGGATCGGCCACAGCGTCATTGAGTTTGGGCAATGAACCCATCATTTCCGGGGTGCGGTTCAGGATCCACACGGGTTTACCACGCCACTCCACCACCATCATCTGACCTGGCTCGAGTTTGCTGATGTCGGCCTCAACCGGCGCACCCGCCGCACGAGCACGTGCAGAAGGCAGCAGGCTACTGACGAAAGGGATCGCAGCAGCAACTGCGCCCACACCCCCAATCGCCGCGGTGGTTACGAGTAACCGGCGACGGCTGGGATCTACTTTCTGCTCATTGCTCATGGACTTGTCCCCAGAGTGTTCAGACTTAATGAATTTTTAAGATTATACGCAAAGACAATTCAGGATTCTACCCGTCGACGCTCCCTGAGCGCCTGCGCGAGCGTCCCGCTATCGACAAACTCCAGTTCCCCGCCCACCGGGACCCCGCGAGCGATCCGGGAGACCTTAAGCCCCTGTTTTTTGAGCATTTCGCTCACAAAATGAGCAGTTGCCTCACCTTCGTTGGTGAAATTGGTCGCCAGAATGACTTCCCGGACAATACCGTCGCCGGCTCGGGCAACGAGCTGATCCAAACGTAGATTACGCGGTCCAAGGCCATCCAGGGGAGAAATCCGTCCCATCAGCACAAAGTAGAGGCCATTGTAGGCCTGGGTCTGCTCGATCATATTCAGATCGACCGGAGACTCCACGACGCAAAGCACCGAGGGATCTCGTCGGTCCGACTTACAACGCTCGCACACTGGGGTTTCTGTGTAGGTGTTGCATCGTTCACAGTGCTGGATCCGCTTGATGGCCGAATCCACAGCAAAAGCCAGGCGCGCCGCGCCCTCGCGGTCATGTTGCAGCAGGTGATAAGCCATGCGCTGGGCCGACTTCGGGCCAACGCCCGGCAGGCAGCGCAGTGCCTCGATCAGGCTTTCGAGGGTTGCCGACACGGCGGGTCAGAATGGGAGCTTAAAGCCCGGCGGCAAATTCAGGCCCGCCGTGAAACCCGACATTTTGCTCTGTGAAGTCTCCTCCACCCGACGCACGGCATCATTGACGGCCGCCGCCACCAGGTCTTCGAGCATTTCGCAGTCGTCCATGGCGGCCGGGTCAATCGTGATGCGACGTACGGTGTGCGCACAGGTCATCACGACTTTAACCACGCCGGAACCTGCCTGACCCTCAACCTCCACCGTGGCCAGCTCTGCCTGGGCCTGTTTCATCCGTTCCTGCATCTGCTGGGCCTGCTTCATCAGATTACCCAGACCACCCATACCGCCCATACCACGCATTGTCGTACCCCCTGTTTAACAAGCCCTAGACAACTCAACCCGCCAGCGGGCGAATTGAGCCATCAATTAACTTCGCGTCAAAAATATCAATCATTTCCTGCACAACTGGATCGCTCTCGATGGCTGCGACCGCGTTATTCATGCGCTCTACCGCCGCTTCCTGCTTCAAGACAGCAGCGGTGACACCAACCTGTTCGACGACATCAAAGCGCACGCGTACCGGCAACCCCATCTTTTCGGACAAGGCCTGTGCAAGTCGTTGCTCTGAAGCGGGCATCTGCAACTGGCGATGTGTTGCCGGCAGATTTAAAACCATCAAGCCATCCACAAACGACTGACACGCACTGTGTTGCGCCAGCTCGCGCGCCATGCCTTTCAGGCCCAGTTGGTCGACCAGCTGCGGCCAGGCCTCTGGGCTAAAGCAAGCGGTTAAATCGGTAGGTTTGACTGACCGACCCGATTCCATGGAACGTGTCGGCGCCGCGCTTTCCTCAGTTTGCGCCACACTTGGCGCCGATGTTGCAGCGGATGGCGTCGAGACCGGGGGCGTTGCGACTGCACCCAGCGACATCGGTTGTGAGGTAATCGCGTGCCCCGGGTGCACCGTCAACAGGCGCAACATGGCCATCATAAAACCGTGGGCTGGATCCGGTGCCAGACGCAGGTCTGCACGGGCTCGGGTCGCCACCTGATAAATCAACTGTGCATAAGGACGCGAACATTGGCTGGCGAGCTCACGTAATTGGTTCGTGTCGTCTTGTGCCAACGAAGAAAACTCCTGTGCACCATCGGCTGCATCAAACTGCATCAATTGCAGCGCCACGGCCAAGCGGGCCAAGTCGTCTAGTGCCGATTCAAACGATAGCGTCGCCTGAGCCATATGGTGAACCTGCAGTCGCACGCTGGTCACATCGCCTTGGATCAGGGCCGCCAACATCGACAACATACGTGAAAGATTCGTCGTGCCCAACATTTGCCCAACCTGATCACCCTGCACCGAGCCAGCACCATGGGCAATGGCCTGATCCAATAATGACAATGCATCCCGTACGCTGCCGCCGGCCGCCCGGGCAATTAGCTCCAATGCCTTGGCATCGGCCGGAATGCCCTCGCCAGCCAACACATGCGATAGGTGCGCTGACAGCTGGGCGGGTGAGATCTGTCGTAAATTGAACTGTAGACAACGCGATAGAACCGTCACCAGGATCTTTTGGGGGTCGGTAGTCGCCAGTATGAATTTGACATGTGCCGGCGGTTCTTCCAGCGTCTTCAACATGGCGTTGAAGGCGTGCGCGGTGAGCTGGTGAACTTCGTCGATCATGTACACCTTGTAACGACCAACACTGGGCAAGAACGTAGCTTGTTCCAACAATTGCACCATTTCGTCGACACCGCGATTCGAGGCCGCGTCCATCTCGATATAGTCGACAAATCGACCGGCATCAATCTGTTGACAGGCAGAACAAACGCCACAAGGCGTAGAAGATACCCCTTGTTCGCAGTTGAGCGCCTTCGCCAGAATCCGAGCGATTGTCGTTTTGCCGACGCCACGGGTACCCGTGAGCAAATAAGCATGATGCAAACGATTGGCGTCTAATGCATGCGTCAATGCACGGACAACCGCATCTTGCCCGACCAGGGAATCAAATGTTTTCGGACGCCACTTGCGCGCGAGGACCTGGTAGCTCATGAATAGGATGCCGGGAAATGAAGGTGGCGAGCCCGACCCCCGGCACTTGCCTCAGTCGCTGTGGCTGCTTCCTTCCGGACCTGACCCGATTCACGACCTAACAATGCGAGGAGACCCGCCACGCACTATTCTACCAGCGCAAACAGTGGCATCGATGCTTGGCGCCCGAATTTAACACGACCCCTGTGGGGTCAACTGACGGACGCGTTGATGATAATTCAGCCTCTAATTGTAAACGCCCAAAGTAAAAACCCCACCCCTCTTTGTGGAGGGATGGGGTTTTTGGTGTGGGGAGCCTGGCGGTGACCTACTTTCGCAAGCGAAGTGCTCACTATCATTGGCGCGTTCTCGTTTCACGGTCCTGTTCGGGATGGGAAGGGGTGGGTCCAAGAGGCTATGGCCGCCAAGCAAAGGG
>VEQD01000053.1 GCA_018883385.1 Rhodocyclaceae bacterium
ATGCGGCCGCGCACCCGGTTCTTGTGATAATTCGGCATCGACTTGATGATGGGATACGCCACGGCCAGGAAAGGCAACAAGGTCAGCACCAGGCGACGAATAAACTCGGCCAGCCAGAACGGCAGATAATCCATCAGGATCGGCGTCCCCTTCTCATAGAAGATCTCCGCCTCACGGCTGCGAATGAGTTTGTTGTCCCTGAACGCGGGAAACTCGCCCTCTTTACTAAAAAAGGCTTGCTTACCATTGATGTCACGGGCGGCCATCAACAATAATGTTTGTATGGCCGGATGCAGTCGGTCGTCGATCATCAACTCCGTGGTTGCTGAAATCAGTGACAACGGCTGCGCCGGACGATTCGTCTTCAGGTTCAAGCCGCCCTCCGGTACCGTAACTGTCTCAATCGATGACACCAGCCGTGTAAAGGCGTCGGCACGATTAAAGCCAGACAACTGTAACCCCTCGATATGCATCAGCTTCTGAAGATTGGGCGACTCAAAGGTATCTACAATACAGAGGCCATCGAGCTCCCCCTTGCGCACCGCTTCAATCGCCTGATCATCGGGCATATGTTTGAAATTCGGCAACGATGGATCGGCACCCAGCATTTCCGTCACCGTCTGGGTCAGCATGCGGGTACCGCTATTGGGCGTACCGATATTTACAGTACTGCCCAACAGCAAGTTTCTGCGATCAATTGGCGACGTGATGGCAACGGGGCTGCGATAAAAACACCAGAGCGGCTGGTAGTTAATGCTCCCTAGGGTCTGGATGCCCGGAGCATGCTTTTCGGCGGCACCCGACATCACCAGCCCCACCATGATCGGGTCTGCACGATCTTGCAGGCGTTTGACATTTTCAACAGAGCCTTCCGTCGCCACCAGGTGGAGGGTGATGCCCTGTTGCGCAAAATATGCCTGATATTTGCGGCCCAACATCTGATTCGAGCTACCTTCGGGGCCGGTCGCCATCCACACCTGGCGCGGTGGTGCCGGATTCGCTACCCAGATGGCGACCGCCAGCAGAATCAGAAGCAAGGTCAGCGCGGGCCAAGTCTCGGTCACAAAAGCGACGAAATCATGCCAGGCTTCGACGATGGTTTCGCGGATGGCCTCAATCTGTTCGGTCACGTCGTCTCTGAATTTGCCCATAGCCCATCCTGAAATGATCTTCATGCGTTCAGCCGAAGACTAACGGATAATTGTGCCTCATGAACAGCGCCCCGTCCTCAAAACCCGCCAAGCCCGCACAGGGCGCCCATCGCGTCGCCATTGCGGCTTGCTATGGCACCTTTCTGGAGTGGTATGACTTCCTGACCTTCGCCGCACTCGCGGTCTGGTTTGGTCCGCTGTTTTTTCCGCCCGAAGACCCTACCGCCGGTTTGCTCGCCAGTCTGGCGACCTTCGGTGCCGGGATGATCGTCCGGCCCTTGGGCGCCGCGCTCTTTGGCTCGCTTGGCGATCGCATCGGTCGCCGCAAAGTCTTTATGATCACCATCGTGTTGATGGGGGGTGCCACGCTCGCCGTGGGCTTGCTGCCCACCTATGCGCAGGCCGGCCTCTGGGCATCGGGACTGTTGCTCCTGCTGCGTCTTCTGCAAGGGCTCTCCGCCGGTGGCGAAATTGGCGGTAGCGCGGTCTACCTCACCGAACACGCACCCCTGCGCTCACGGGGTTTGTTTACCAGCGTTCTCCAGCTCATGGGGCCGCTGGGCATCCTGGCATCGACCCTACAGATCGCCTGGTTACAGCAAGCACTGACTTCAGAAGAGTTTCTGTCCTGGGGCTGGCGCGTACCATTTTGGGTCTCGTTTTTACTACTACTCATTTCGATCAAAGCGCGCATCGCCCTGCACGAGACCCCGATCTTTCATCAACTGCAGGCGCAAGCGCAACTCTCGCGCACCCCCCTACGCGACTGTTTTCGCGACCGTCAGACCCTTGCCCGCATGGGCATTCTGTTTCTCTGCATCTCAGCGGGCGGTGGTGTGCTGTTCTTTTCAGCGCAGGTCTACAGCGGCGTCTTTCTCAAAACGATCGCCCAACTGAACGGCGCAGAAAGTAGCCTGCTCGTCGCCATCGGCACCATGGTGCTCTTTCCGCTCACCCTCTTCGCCGGTTGGCTCTCCGACCAGATCGGGCGACGCCCGGTCGTCATCACGGGCTTGGCCATCGGCTGCCTCAGCATCTATCCGGTGTTTTATCAATGGCTGGCGCTGAGCCAGGCACCGGCCAATGCTGTCTTCTGGCCGGCCGCCCTGCTGATGGTACTTTTAACCGTACCGCTGGCGCTGGTGACAGGGCCACAAACAGCACTCCTCGCCGAACTCTTCCCGGCACGCACGCGCTACAGCGCTGCCGCACTGCCTCACAACCTGGCGGCAGGCTGGATCGGCGGTTTATTGCCCTTCATCATTACGCTGATTAACGAGCAAACCGGCAACCCTTTGGCCGGGCTCTGGTATCCCACAGTCTTATTGAGTCTGGCGCTCTTGGTCGCGCTGCGTTGGTTACCCGAAACCCGTGGCAACGACCTGAGCAAGTAAACGCTGGATCAACCCCAGCTTCGCACGCGCCCGGTATCGATATGCACAAACTGCTCGCGCGGGTAATAACCCACACCACCTGCCTGTAACGACAACGCCGCATCGCGTAACTCGGCCAGCGGCACACCGGGGATGCGGACATCAATCGCCTTGCCCTCCATGTGCAAGCTGCGCTTGGCCACACCACCACCGCGCGAATTGCGCAGATGATTATTCGTCTCCGGACAGCGATACCCGGAAATCACTTCAAACGCACCCAGCGATTGACCACCCAGGGCGCGCCGCACGTCATGCAGCAAGTCAAATAACTGTGGATCCATCTGCCCCACCGTACCCGAGTAATGATCCCGCAGAAAACGATTCAGCGAAGTCAGCGCATCCGGCACATATTGGCCATCGACCGCGTAGACCAGATGGATGCGCTCCCGTGTGTGCGTATGGTCAAAAGCCAACACCCGCCCCGCCGCTAGCGTCGCTGCGGCACTACGTTGCGCAGGCAGCGCGTGCGGTGCGGCATGCGCCCGGTTCATCGCCACGAGCGGCAAAGCAACACCGCCCGCCGTTAATTTCACGGCCTGCGTTAGAAAGCCGCGTCGGTCAAATCGTTTTGATTTCATGGGGTTATTTTAGTCTAATGACGCAGAATTACCAGCACGGGCTAGCAGCGTCTGGCTATAGCGCTGCAGCGCCGCTTTCAGTTTGCGGTCGTGCCCGTAGATGTCCCCATAAAAATAAATCGCCCCACCGCGCTGCTTCACAATCGCGGTACCGTAGGCAATCACGACCATAATCGGGGTTTTTAAGCGAATCGTCCGCGATTTGCCATTTTCCATTGCCTCCCGAATCCGCTCCTGGGTCCACTCCGGTTCATCCTTGAGCACAAACTCGGCCAAGGTCACCGGGTTCTCGACGCGGATACACCCGTGACTAAAGTCACGTCGATCGCGTTGAAACAAACCCACCGAGGGTGTGTGATGCATGTAGATGTTGTCGTTATTGGGGAAAATGAACTTGATATCGCCCAGCGCATTCTGTGCGCCCGGGCGCTGCCGGATACGCGCCTCCCCCCGTTGCACCGCCGCCAGCTGCTCATCGTTGAGGGAGGTGACCACCTCGCCCGACCGCGTCACGATCTCGAATCCCTGCCGGTCAAAATAGCCGGGGTCGCGCCGTAACTTGGGCACCGTCTCGCCGCGCGCGATCGACGGCGGGACGTTCCAGTAGGGGCTGAACTCAATCATCCGCATCTGCTCGTTAAACATCGGGGTTTGCGTATTCAACGACTTGCCCACAATCACATTCATCTGCATCGGAATCTGCACCTGGCTGCCGTCAATCTCCAGACCACGCAATTCGAACTCGGGTAGATTCACCACCAGCATGCGTTTATCCACCATCAGCGGCGTCCAGCGCAGCCGCTCCATCGTCAGCACAATCTGCTCAACGCGTGTCGACGGGGGGATATTGAGTTGTTCAAACGTGCCTTTGCCAATCACCCCGTCCGGCGTCAGGCCATGCCGTTTCTGGAATAGCTTCACACCATCGACCAGTGGCCCCTGGTAACGCTCTGTTGGCACAAAGTCCGCCGACAGATCCCCCAGCGACATCAGGCGCGCCGCCAGTTTTTGCGTGCCTGCATAGGCGGCGCCCGGTTCGAGTTTGGTCGTTGGCAACGGCGGCAAGGCACCGGCCCAAGCCGGGTCAGACTCCAGCGCCCGATAACGCTTCAGCCAGGGCCGCAGGGCCTGATACAGCGGAAACTGCGGGGTGGCTGCCTTGATCGCCAGATCCAGATTGCCCGCCGCCAGCGCCTCATCCAGTGCAGCACTCACATTCAACGTTTTTGGCGGCACGGTGAAATTGGCATACACCGATGCCGGATCGACCCGGCCATAGTGCAGATCATGCAAATAACGGCGCATCGCCTGGGTCAGCGCCTCAGCCAAGGCGGTTTGCGCACTACCGGACAGTGCCACCCCTTCTCGCGCCGCCTCCACCCGTTTGCCTAAACCGGCGGCATCGTAGTCGTGCGGGTTTAATCCCTCATCGCCGGCCTGCTGCAGGATTTTAACCGCCGATAAGGCCACGGGGGCCGGTCGCCCCTGGCGCAACCAGGCGCTGTCGGCGGCGAGCACCCAACCAGAGCTCAATAGACACCACACGAGCACGAAGCGTCGCCAAAAAAACCACCGCGTTCCTGAGTTCAATTTCATGCGCTCGCTCCTCCGATGTTCAGCAACTGGCGATTTACGCTCAGCGTATTCGCCGACTCAGCGCCAACCCCTGGCGTTCGATCACGCGGTAAAACATATCTGCCACCAGCATACTCCCCAACCAGGCCACCAGCATGGCAAGCATACCCTCGATGGGCGACGTCCAGTCAAACCGGTCCTGCGCCGCATTGACCAGCATACTCACCGGAAAGTGCAGCAAAAATAGCGCATACGATGTCGCGCCCAGGTAATGAATCCCCGCACCCAGGCGGCCCTCCCAGATGGCCAACGTTGCCGTCGACCGACCGATCGGGTGACTGGCCAACCAGAGTAGGCCGGCCGTGAAAAGAATCACCACGAGGCGGCCATTGAGGGTGGTTAGCAGCTGCCAGCACAAAATGCCCAGCACAGCGACTAATATCCTGCGCACCCAACGCAAATCGTCGGACTCTCGGGTATGGGTATTACGAAGGCTCAGCCAGCCAACCAGCAAACCCACGCCATAGGCATTGTAAAAATAGGGGGCCCAGTTATCCCAATCCTGCCAGGTGCGAATCCAGACCAGCGAGGCGGC
>VEQD01000054.1 GCA_018883385.1 Rhodocyclaceae bacterium
GTTCGTTACAGAAGATGGCATCGAAGGCCTGCTGTGCGATCGCCTGCTCAATCGCTGCGTCATAGACACTACGCGCCGATGTCTTGTGACGCAGCAGTGGATCATCGCTGCGCAGTCGGGTATCCGACCAGATGAGCGCCACACGGTCTGCCAAAGGTGGCAATGCTGCCCAGCTGGTTCGTAACGAACCATCGTGCGAAAGATCGACCCGAACGCGGTAGCCGCGTGCCATGTCAGAGGCGCTCTGCTTCTGGCGGATTTGGGATTTTACTTGCCAGAGCGACGCTTCGAACGCCTCCTTATCCCAGGTAAACCCCAACGCATACGCTGATTGCGCCAGTCTCGCGATGTGCCAACGAACGCGCGGATAGACCTCGACCAAGGGTAACGTATCGGTCAACTCTTGTGGGGGCAATTCCAAACGCAATGTCTCAAAGAGTGTGAAGCCGGGATCCGGCTTCACTAGGAAATCGCTCTTGAGTAAACACTCGGCATATTCTTCGACGGGATCCGAATCCCAGACGATGCCACTACCGACCCCCAGCACACCGGTGCGCACCGCTGCACCATCGACCGACGGCGGGTCCAGCACAATTGAGCGAATGGCCACATTGGCCTGAATGCGATCGCCCGCCGCCCAACCAATGGCACCGGTATAAATACCCCGCGGTGCCCCTTCCCAAGCTTGAATTTTTTGCATCGCCGCGACTTTGGGCGCGCCGGTGACCGAACCGCACGGAAAGAGACTGCAGATCAAGTCGTCCAAACGTTGCGTCTGCAGACGCGCCGACACGGTTGATGTCATCTGATGAACCGTGGGATAAGCCTCGACTTCGAACAGCGCATCGACAGAAACGCTGCCGGCCACCGCAACACGACCGAGATCGTTCCGTAGAAGATCAACGATCATCAGATTT
This sequence comes from Rhodocyclaceae bacterium, assembly GCA_018883385.1. Lineage (GTDB taxonomy): Bacteria > Pseudomonadota > Gammaproteobacteria > Burkholderiales > Rhodocyclaceae > Fluviibacter. Next base: position 918 of record VEQD01000054.1, read on the forward strand.
TCGGCACGGTTCTTATCCGATGCCCGTAGGGCATCGGCCTGCAGCTGATCGGCTGCAGCACTCGCTTTTCTAGCGGCTGTGCCCTTCATCGGACGGACTGTAATCTGCGCGTTCTCGACGGCAAAAAACAATTCCGGCGACAACGACAACACCTGATACTCTGGCATCTCAACGTACACGGCATACGCCGTCGGCTGCGCTTTGGCCAAATTCAGGAAGACATGCGCCGGATCCCCATAGAGCGACACATCCACGGGAAACGTAAAATTGATCTGATAAACCTCGCCGTCGGCAATTGCCTGGCGAATAGGTTGTAACTTCTCGGTATACGCCGACACATCCAGCGCCGGCTTACCGCGAACGCAGCCTGAGGGCTTCAGATCGCTATCCTGCGCCAACCAGGCATCAGCCTCTGCCAAGGTCAACCAGCGCGCCTCATTAAAAATCCAGACATAACCGCGCGGCACCCCCGGGGCGATAGCTCTGCCCAGACCAGCCTCTTGCACCGCAGGTTCAATCAAGGCGCCTGCTTCATAATCTAGTGCAAATACAGCGAAGTGCCCAGCACGCCGTGCGGCATCAGCCGCCGTCAACGCGCGGCTCAGTGAGTCGGCATCATGGATCACCCAGGTCGCGCTGGACGCGGCGCATAGTAGACTGGATCGCGCCGAGGGATCCGCCAAGCCATCCCGAAACAGGATGGCGTTACGCAAATGGACGCTGCGGGTCACTTGCAACGCAGATAAATGGCCCACTGTGCATCACCATCCTGAACATGCAGCAGCACATGTCCTGTTTGCCGGGCAAAGGCGGCAAAATCTTCGCGTGCCGCAGGGTCGGTGACGAGGATTTCAAGCACCTCGCCGCTGGCCATTGCAGCTAAAGCCTTTTTGGTGCGCAAAATGGGCATGGGACATTTCAGGCCGCAGACGTCGAGCAAGCGGTCAGCAATGGGCGGGGTCGTGGAAGTCTCTGTCATGGCTCTCAGGCTCAGCGCATTAGAACGGTGACTGCCCTGCCGACTTACGCTCTTCAATCAGCTGCCCACGCAGGGTTTTAAGGCGGGTATCAATCATGGACTGGTCGTAAAAATTTTTGGCCTCGCGTTGCGCCAGCTCTAACTGCTCCACGGCGGCCTGGGTTTGACCGTTCAGCACGTAGGATTCGGCGGTTGCACGCCGCGACTGCACCGGCTTGCCAAGGGCTGCGTAAGCGTGCGCCTGCAGTTTAAAGAGCTTGGGGTCACGGGCACCGCTGGAACGGAGTCGTGCTTCGATGATCTGCAGTGCCGCCTCATTCTGTCCCAACTGTTCCAATGCGCCGATCAGACCGAGCGCGATCGCCTCGTTATTGGGATAGCGTTTGTAGGCCTCCCGGTAAATATGGGTCGCTGCCGCAACATCTTTTTCCGCCAAACGGATTTCTGCCGCCAGCACATCCATCATCGGATCAGGGGGCGCCAGCTTTTTTGCATTGGCCAGAGACTTTTCAGCCTCACTCAAACGTCCAAGCCGAAGTTGCGCACGTGCCATGCCGTACCAGACCGCTGACTCATGCGTAAAACGGCGTTCACGAAGCTGCATTTCAAATTCAGCCAGCGCATCCTGGGGGGCATATTCCAAGGTGCGCAGTTTGGCACGCACCATATAAAAATCGAGCGAATCTCTCACCTGCCTATAAGCCGTGCCCTGAGCGCGCCCCTGCATATCGGAAATCCGTTCCGTTGTCAGGGGGTGGGTGCGCAAATAGACGGGCGCATTGTTTTCATAAAGTGCGGTCGATTTCTGCAGTCGTTCGAAAAAATCCGCCATGCCGCGCGGGTCGTAACCGGCCTTGGTCAGGGTCTGGAAGCCGACCCGATCCGCCTCGCGCTCAAAATCGCGTGAATAGGCCAACTGTGAATGAATGTTCGCAGCATCAATGGCGGCACTCGCGCCTTGCGCGATCTGCCCGGCCTGGCCCGAGCGCACGGCCAGCAGCGTCAGTGCCAGGCTCACCAGCGAGGTCATCGATTGGCTGCGCGCAGCCATAATGCCGCGCGCCAGGTGTTGCTGATTCACGTGGGAAATTTCATGCGCCAGCACGCCCGAGAATTCGGATTCTGTTCTCGCCGCGAGCAAAAGACCCGTGTTAACACCCACATAGCCACCAAAGGTCGCAAACGCGTTGATTTGCCGATCGCGCAGCACAAAGAAGGTAAAGCGTCCGGCAGGGCTCTGGCTCGCCGACACCAGCCGCTGCCCCACGCGATTCACATACCCGGCAATTTCCGGATCATCGATGTAGGCTGGATCCCGCAACCGGATTTCGTTGTAGAAACCTTCACCGATCCGGCGTTGCATCTGTGGGGTCAACACATCTTGCGATGCATCGCCCAATTCCGGAAGTTCGCTGGCCATCACCGCACCTTGTTGCCCCGCGAGCAGGCAAATCATTGCGCGGGCGAACGTACGTCTCAATCTTTGCATACCCAATGATAGCCCACCTGGCATCTTGATGATTCGTCACACCAATGAAAAAGCCCGCCTTGCGGCGGGCTTTTTCTTGACAGGGCTATGTCACAAGGACATCACCCCTATCCGCATTTAAGCGCGGCCGATGTTCGCGGCTTGCTTACCCTTCGGGCCGTCGACCACGTCGAAGGAGACGCGCTCGCCTTCCTTCAGGGTCTTGAAACCATTCATGGTGATTGCGGAGAAATGGGCGAAAAGATCTTCACCGCCGCCATCCGGCGTGATGAAACCAAAACCCTTTGCGTCATTGAACCATTTGACGGTACCTAATGCCATTTTACTGCTTCCTTCCGGTCGTACTGACCTCTTTACACTTATTTCAGAACGTAGCACACAGGGTGCGCCGACACTCCTCCCTGTACCGGAACTTCCGGTATGCGCCTTTTGTACGCGATGTTTACTGCAGCGTCAACCAATTTTCGCAAATTTTTTTGCTGCACCGCACGCCCCTATCTTCCGGATTCCACGGGCTTTTTAGAGAAAGCATTGAAGATTTGGCGATCAGGCCTTACATTCTAGCCATGGCAGCCCATCGTAAAACCCAGGAAGGTACCGCAGTCCTAGAACGGGAAGACACGACGGTTCGCCAGCCACCGCTGTACCAGGTGTTGCTGCTGAATGATGACTTCACCCCGATGGAATTCGTCATTCAGGTGTTGCAACAGATCTTCCGGATGGATCATGAGCGTGCGACGCGTATCATGCTTGAAGTGCATAACGAAGGTCGCGGCATTTGCGGGATATACACTCGTGATATTGCCGCCAGCAAGGTGGAACAGGTTACCAATCTGGCCCGGGAGCATCAGCACCCGTTGGTCTGTGTGATGGAGGAAGCCCCATGATTGCCCAGGAACTTGAAGTCAGCCTGCATACGGCCTTCGTCGAAGCCCGGCAGAAACGGCACGAATTCATCACCGTCGAGCATCTGTTGCTCGCGCTGATCGACAACCCGACCGCCTCCGATGCCTTGCGCGCCTCCGGTGCGCAGCTCGAGGCACTGCGCCTGGAGCTCACACGCTTCGTAGAAGAACATACGCCGGTGGTTGAAGAGGGGAACGAGGTCGAAACACAACCGACCCTCGGTTTCCAGCGCGTGATCCAGCGCGCCATCCTGCATGTTCAGTCCTCGGGCAAGAAGGAAGTCACCGGCGCCAATGTGCTTGTCGCGATTTTTGGCGAAAAGGATTCGCACGCCGTCTATTTTCTTCAGAAACAGAATATTTCGCGCCTGGATCTGGTCAATTACATTTCGCATGGCATCTCGAAAGTGCCGCGCGATAGCGCCAAATCGCAGGGCGACGATGGTGAAAGCGACAGCAGCGACAAATCGCAAAACGGCCCCCTTGAGCAGTACACCGTCAACCTCAACGTCCTGGCTCAACAAGGCAAGATTGACCCACTGATTGGTCGAGACCGCGAACTCGAACGCGTTGTACAAATTCTGTGTCGCCGTCGCAAGAACAATCCGCTGCTGGTCGGCGAAGCCGGCGTTGGTAAAACGGCCATTGCCGAAGGGCTGGCGCGCCGTATTGTTGACAAGGATGTGCCGGACGTTCTGGCCGAAGCGACCGTCTACTCACTCGACATGGGCGCCCTCCTCGCCGGTACCAAATATCGGGGAGATTTCGAGCAACGGTTGAAGGGCGTTTTGAAGGCGCTGAAAGACAATCCCAATGGGGTGCTGTTCATCGACGAAATTCACACCCTCATCGGCGCTGGCTCAGCATCAGGTGGCACGCTTGATGCCTCCAACCTCCTGAAGCCCGCATTGGCCAACGGTCAGTTGCGCTGTATCGGCGCCACCACTTTTGTCGAGTACCGCGGTATTTTCGAAAAGGACTCGGCACTATCGCGTCGCTTCCAGAAGGTCGATGTCAACGA
>VEQD01000097.1 GCA_018883385.1 Rhodocyclaceae bacterium
TGAGCTTCCCCCGAAATTTCGTCTTCCAAGGGTGACGTAATATTGACGTTACTTTGGAAGGCAGAAGATGAAGATACCGAAGCAGGAATACACAACGGAGTTCAGGGAGTTGGCGGTCAAGCGGGTCAAGGACGGTCAGGGGATAGCGGCCGTTGCCAGAGACCTTGGGCTGATTGACCAGACTCTGCGGAACTGGGTGAAAGCCTTTGATGCTGGCAAGCTGAATGCGCCCGGCGCGAAGAAGGTGACGGCGGAGGAGATGGAGCTATCCCGTCTGCGGGCAGAGAACATCCGGCTCAAGCAGGAGTTGGCCATCATAAAAAAAGCGGCGGCGTACTTCGCGAAGGATGCTCTGTGAAGTACGCCTGGATTGCTGAACAGCTGGATTTTCCGGTGGTAAGGATGTGTCAGGTTCTGGAAGTCAGCATTAGCGGCTACCAAGCCTGGAAACGTGGCGGGACAAGCGATCGAAAATGGCTGACTGACAGCCAGATGCTGGCCTTGATTCGGGCGATTCACGCCGAACTCAAGGGCTGTTACGGCAGCCCGCGCATGGTTAAGGAATTGCACCGCCGAGGGTTTCCGGCTAGCAAGCCCCGAGTCGAGCGGCTGATGCGGGAGAACGGCATCCGTGCCCGGCACAAGCGTCGTTACAAGGCGACGACAGACTCGAAGCACAGCCTGCCGGTGGCCGACAATTTGCTCGATAGAAACTTTACGCCGATTGCCCCGAACCAGGTCTGGACCTCCGACATAACCTATCTGTGGACGGATGAAGGCTGGTTGTATCTGGCGATTGTGCTCGACCTGTTCAGTCGGGAAGTTGTTGGCTGGTCGCTCAAGCCACGGATGACGGCGGACATCGTGACGGATGCGCTGACGATGGCCTGGTTCAGGAAACGCCCTGCACCGGGATTGATTCACCACTCCGACCGGGGCAGCCAATATGCCAGCCATACCTTTCAGGCAAAACTCGGTGAGTACGGCATGCAATGCTCGATGAGCCGCAAAGGCAATTGCTGGGATAACGCGCCAACGGAGAGTTGGTTCAACAGCTTCAAGAACGAGCGCGTGTTTGGCGAGCGCTTTGCGACTCGGGATGGCATGAAGTACATGGCGTTCGAGTACATCGAGGTCTTCTACAACCGGCAGCGATTGCATTCAACCCTGGGTTACCGCTCGCCATCTCAGTTCCTCAGCGACTGGTGGAGTGAGCAGCAAGCTGAAAAACAGGTAGCATGACAGACACC
>VEQD01000098.1 GCA_018883385.1 Rhodocyclaceae bacterium
TCACTATTGGATCGGAAACTATCGGCTACCAGAACATCGTTGGCAATCAGATCGTCAATGCTTGGCGTGGGCAAAACGGGACTACTGCGGCAGCTCATCTTACTGGCGCTTCGGTAACTAACAGTAACCTACCGTGCATCAACGTCTGGCCAACCCCAAACCCTCCGGGGGATCAGTACACTTTTGTCTATTGGCGCATGCGCCGCATTCAAGACGCTGGAAGTGGCACTAATATCGGAGATATCCCATTCCGCTTTATTCCGTGTATGGTGGCAGGTCTGGCGTACTACTTAGCCCAGAAGCTGCCGGGCATCGACCCTAATCGCGTCCCAATGCTAAAAGCAGATTACGAGCAACAATGGATGCTGGCCGAACAGGAAGACCGCGAAAAAGCGGCTATCCGCTTTGTGCCTCGGAACCTCTTTTATTATCGCTAACTATGCCTAGCAAGTTCGCTTCTGGTAAATATGCAATCGCTCAGTGTGACCGGTGTAATTTCCGGTTTAAGCTGAAGGACTTGCGTATCCAGACGCTTAAGACTAAACCATACAAGATTAAAGTCTGTAAAACCTGCTGGGACCCGGACCATCCTCAGCTACAACTGGGTATGTATCCGGTTAATGATCCACAGGCTGTACGTGATCCTCGCCCAGATAGTCCTAGTTACCTAGTGTCTGGTACTAGCGGGCTGCAGATTAATTTGACGGGTGTTGGGCCTGATGGCATCGGCAGCTCCGAACTGGGCAGTAGAGTTTTTCAGTGGGGTTGGAACCCCGTTGGTGGTGCAAGAGGGCCGGATGCTGGTTTAACACCAAACGACTTGATTGCAACCGGACAAGTGGGTACAGTAACAGTAACGACTACTTAAGGAGTCACAAATGGCTTACAAACGTGCCGCAGACGGCGTAACAAAGACTGGCAAGACCAAGGGTAAGAATCTGGGCGATACTGGCCCTACCGTTGGTATTCAAGGTGGTAAGGGCAAGAAAGGCGCCTCTACTGTCACTAGCGAAGCAATGAAGCGTATGGGCCGTAATCTGGCTCGCGCAGCTAACCAGAAGTGAGGCGATCATGGCTAAAGAAAACAAACCAGCTAGCTCATACGCTGCTCGGTACAAAGAAGTTAATCCGAGCGACGTGTACAGCAAAGGCAGCACTCTGGATGACGTACGCATTAGTGTAGGTAACCACACTAAGAGCTACCCAGAAATTAACCCGT
>VEQD01000055.1 GCA_018883385.1 Rhodocyclaceae bacterium
TTAGACGCAGGCACCATCGGCATTGGCCGAATCGATACGTTTCGCCGGTTTGATGAACTGATCACGCTTCACGCCCAGCCACATGACCAGCGGGCTGGCCACCAGCACCGACGAGTAGATGCCAAACAGAATCCCGATGGTCAGTGCCAGGGCAAAGTAGTGCAGGGCGTCGCCGCCGAAAATCAGCATTGAAAGCACCATCATTTCAGTGGCACCGTGGGTAATGATGGTGCGGGAGATGGTGCTGGTGATCGCATGATCCAGAATCTCGGGGGTGGTCATGCCCCGCTTTTTGCGGAAGGTTTCTCGGACGCGGTCAAAGACGACGACCGATTCGTTCACCGAGTAACCCAGCACCGCCAGAATGGCAGCCAGGACCGGGAGCGAAAATTCCCACTGGAAGAAGGCAAAAAAGCCCAGGATGATGATCACGTCGTGCAGGTTGGCGATAATCGCCGAGACGGCGAAGCGCCACTCGAAACGCAGCGCCAGATAGAGGACGATGCCGATGATCACGAGCACCAGTGCTAATGCGCCGTCATGCGCCAGCTCTTCGCCCACTTGCGGGCCAACGAATTCCACACGCTGTAGTTGCGCGCCCGGAGCACTGGTTTCCAGTGCTGTCATGACGTTATTGGCCACGGCGGCTGTGCTTTGTGCCGACTTCAATGGCATGCGGATCAGTACGTCACGGCTGGAACCAAAGTTTTGAACCGTTACGTCCTGGAAGTCGGCTTTTGCCAAGCCGCCACGGATGGCTTCAAGATCAGCCGCTTGCTTGTATTGCACCTCGACCAGTGTGCCGCCGGTGAACTCGACTGAAAAGTGCAGGCCACGGGTGGCGAGGAAGAACACGGCCAGCAGGAAGGTGACCAACGAAATAATGTTGAACACCAACGCGTGGCGCATGAAGGGAATGTCTTTGCGGATGCGGAAAAATTCCATAATGGCGCTCCCGGTCAGGCTTTAGAGATGTCGGTTTCAGGCTTCCAGACCTGACCGATGGAGATTTTGCTGAGGCGTTTCTGGCGACCGTAGATGATGTTGACCAGCGCTCGCGAGACGACGACGGCGCTGAAAATTGAGGTCAGAATGCCCAGACAGTGCACGACAGCAAAGCCACGCACCGGACCCGAACCAAAGATCAGCAGGGCAAGACCAGCGATCAGTGTCGTAATGTTGGAGTCCAGAATCGTGTCGAACGCACGATCGTAACCGGCCGAAATGGCCGCCTGAGGTGTCGAGCCATTACGCAGCTCTTCACGGATCCGTTCGTTGATGAGCACGTTGGCGTCAATCGCCATGCCCAGTGCGAGTGCAATCGCGGCGATACCAGGCAGTGTGAGCGTGGCTTGCAGCAGAGAAAGAATGGCGACAAGGAACAACAAGTTCGATGAAAGCGCGATGACCGAGATCACGCCGAACATGCGGTAGTAAATGATCATGAAAGCCGCAATGGCGGCAAAGCCCCAGAGTGTGGCCTGGAAGCCGCGGGCGATATTCTCGGCACCGAGCGACGGGCCAACGGTGCGTTCCTCGATGATTTCCATGGGCGCGGCCAGTGAACCGGCGCGCAGCAGCAGCGCGATTTCGTTGGCTTCAACCGTGCTCATACGACCCGAGATCTGCACCTTGCCGCCACCGATTTCGCTGCGAATCACCGGGGCAGTAATCACTTCGCCCTTGCCCTTTTCGATGAGCAGAATCGCCATGCGCTTGCCAACATTCTCACGCGTGATATCGCGGAAGATGCGGGCACCGGCCGAATCCAGCGTCAGGTGCACAACCGGCTCTTGCGTCTGATTGTCGAAGCCGGGCTGGGCATCGTTCAGGCGCTCGCCAGTAAGTACAACGACCTTCTTCACCAGAATCGGGCTGCCGCCGCGCTCGGTATACAGTTCGGCTGTGCCGGGGATGTTGCCGCCGATAGCAGCTTCCAGTGCACCCGGTGTATCGTCGACCATCCGGATTTCCAGCGTGGCAGTGCGCCCCAAGATGTCTTTGGCTTTCGCTGTATCCTGCACACCCGGGAGCTGTACAACGATACGGTCAGGACCCGACTGCTGAATAATCGGTTCTGCAACGCCCAGTTCGTTGATCCGGTTATGCAGCGTCGTAATGTTCTGTTTGACGGCGTATTCCTGAATACGCTTCACGGCTTCTGGTTTGAAAGTGCCGACCAGCGCCGAATCGCCGCTCAGGGTTTGTTCGGCAAAACTCAGATCCGGTTGGGCGTCCAGCAGTGCAGCACGTGCCTGATCGCGGTAATCGCTTTCGCGGAAGCGCACGATCACGCGCTGGCCGTCGCGGTTGATGCCGGCATGACGAATATTCTTGTCGCGCAGGAGGGTGCGGATGTCGGCACCGGTCGCATCCAGGCGCTTGGTCAGCGCGCCTTGCAGATCTACTTGCAGCAGGAAGTGCACGCCGCCACGCAGATCGAGGCCCAGATACATGGGCAGGGCGTGGATGCTGGTCAGCCACTTCGGCGAGGCTGATAGCAGATTTAGTGCAACCACATACTGACTGTTGTCCGGATTCGGGTTAAAGGCGTGTTCGAGAATGTCGCGCGCCTTCAGCTGCGTGTCGGTATCCGGCAGACGCACCTTGACGCCGTTGGTATCCAGAAACGCGGCGTCACCCGGCAGCTGGTTCTTGTTTAGAACCGTGGTGACCTGCTCCAGTAGTTTGTTGTCTGACTTTATTGTCGCGCGAATAGGCGATACCTGAACGGCCGGCGTTTCACCGAAAAAGTTGGGCAAGGTGTAGAGCACCCCGATCACCAGGGCGACGGCCACAACAATATATTTCCAGAGCGGATAACGGTTCATAGCAACGAATCAGTCAGAACACAAAAAAGTGAAACGGGGGCCAAAGCCCCCGAGTCGAACATGCACGGTCAGTGCGTGCCCGCGATTACAGTGAGCCCAACGTCCCCTTCGGCAACACGATACCGATGGCCGGACGCTGAACAGTGATCTCGACCGGGCCACCGTTGTTGGTGCCGACTTCGATCTTGACGTAATTGTCGCCAATTGCCGTGACTTTGCCAGTCAGGCCACCCTGGGTAATGACTTCGTCGCCCTTTTGCAGGCCGGCGATCAGCGCCTTATGCTCTTTGGCCTTTTTCATCTGCGGACGAATCATCAAAAAGTACAAAATCGCAAACATGGCGATCAGGGGCAGGAACTGGCTCAGGGTGTCTTGCATCGAAGCGGCGCCAGCGGCTTGTGCGAATGCGGGGCTGATCACTTGGTATTTCTCCAGCGGGTAGTTAACTAAAGGCCTGATTTTAGCATTCTTTTACGGCCAGCCGCCCCGGTGGGTTGGGGCGAATCCGGCTCAAGCGCCGCGCTGGCGATCCGTGCGCAGCTTAGCCACCGTCTGGGGGAATTCCCCTCGCTCAATGGCGCTCCGCATTTCGGCCATCAGCGTCTGGTAATAGTGCAGATTATGGGTGGTATTGAGGATGCTCGACAGAATCTCGCCAGCGCGAAACAGATGGTGCAAGTAGGCACGGCTGAAGTTCTGGCAGGTATAGCAGGCACAAGTCGGGTCGAGTGGCGCTTCATCGGTTTTAAAGCGCGCATTCTTGATCTTCACGTCGCCAAAACGGGTAAAGAGATGGCCGTTGCGAGCGTTACGTGTCGGCATCACGCAGTCGAACATATCAATACCCTGCTCGACCGAATCCATCAGATCTTCGGGTGTGCCCACGCCCATCAGATAGCGCGGTTTGTCGGTGGGCAGCTGGGGCGCGGTGTAGGCCAGGATGCGCATCATGTCTTCTTTGGGTTCGCCAACCGACAGGCCGCCAATCGCGAAGCCATTGAAGTCGATCTCCTTCAGGCCGGCCAGCGACTCGTCGCGCAAGGCCTCGTGCATCCCCCCCTGAACGATGCCGAACAGGGCGTTGGTATTTTCCAGACGGTCGTGCTCGTCACGTGAGCGGCGCGCCCAGCGTAACGACAGGCGCATCGATTCGGCGGCGGTTTTGGTGTCGGCCGGATAGGGCGTACATTCGTCGAAGATCATCACGATGTCGCTGTTCAGATCCTTCTGGATCTGCATCGAAATTTCTGGGGTCAGAAATAGGCGGGCACCATCGATCGGCGACGCGAACTTGACGCCTTCTTCGGTGATCTTGCGCAGATCGCCCAATGAAAATACCTGAAAACCACCGGAATCGGTCAGGATCGGATTGTCCCAGTTCATGAACTGGTGCAGACCGCCAAATTGTTTGATGACTTCCATGCCCGGGCGCAGCCAGAGGTGGAAAGTATTGCCGAGACATATTTGGGCACCGGTGCCGGCTAGTGCCTGCGGCGTCATCGCCTTCACGGTACCGTAGGTACCCACCGGCATAAAGGCCGGGGTATCGACCTGGCCGTGCGCCAGGGTCATGCGGCCGCGTCGAGCGGCGCCATCGGTCGTGATCAGGTCGAATTTCATGAAGCGTCGGAGGTTCGTGTCAGAAGCATGGCGTCGCCATAACTAAAGAAGCGGTAGCGCGCATCAATCGCGTGCTGGTAAGCAGAGCGCATGGTCTCATATCCCGCGAAGGCTGACACCAGCATGAGCAGCGTCGACTTTGGCAAATGGAAGTTGGTGATCAGGCGGTCGACGATCCTGAAGGTATAGCCAGGGCGAATGAACAGATCAGTCTCACGGCTGTCGGCCTTGAGCAAACCTCCGGGGCCAATGTTCTGCTGGCGGGCGGCAGATTCGAGCGCGCGAAGCGAAGTGGTGCCCACGGCAACCACCTTGCCGCCGCGGGCGTGGCAGGCGGCAATGGCGGCCACGGTGGCTTCAGGCAGGTGATACCACTCGTGGTGCATGACGTGTTCGTCAAGGTTTTCTACGCGCACCGGCTGAAATGTGCCGGCACCCACATGGAGCGTGACGGTAGCCGTTTCAATGCCACGGGCTTTTAATTGCTCGAACATGCGTTTATCAAAATGCAGGCCGGCGGTGGGCGCAGCCACCGCGCCCGGCTGGGTGGCGTAGACCGTCTGGTAACGCGTTTCGTCGTCAGCGTCGGGCTTGTGCGTAATGTAGGGTGGCAAAGGCAACAGGCCATGGGCCTCGGTCAGTTGCCAGAAATCGCG
>VEQD01000099.1 GCA_018883385.1 Rhodocyclaceae bacterium
TGGACTTCACCCGTTTAGATAGACAACTCATAATGTCTAAAACGGAATGGAGAAAGCGGTATGAAGGGAATGAGATATCCGGACGAATTTAAGTCCGAGGCGGTCAAGCAAATCACGGAGCGTGGTCACTCTGTTGTTGATGTTGCCAAGAACCTAGGCATTTCGACGAAGAGCCTTTACAAGTGGCGCCAAGAGCTTGCCGGGCATAATCCACCGAAGATGAGCGCTGACATCAATGCCTTACGGCAAGAGGTCAGCCGACTTAATGCTGCGCTCAGGCGCGCCACTGAAGAGCGCGATATATTAAAAAAGGCCGCGGTGTACTTTGCAAGCCAGCCAGAGTGAAGTACACATTCATCGAGCAGCACCAGGCCGAATTCAGGATCAGCAGCATGTGCCGAGCCTTAAAAGTGCATCGTAGCGGCTATTACGCCTGGAAAGCGGTACCGCTATCTCAACGGGCGCTTGAAGACGAACGTCTCTTAATTGAGATTAGGCGGTCTTATGACGACAGTTACGGCATCTACGGCAGCCCTCGCATTCATCGTGACTTGCGGGAAGCCGGTCACCGTTGTGGCGAAAAGCGGGTTGCCCGACTAATGAGCGAGGCTAAGCTCAAATCCGTACGGGGTTACAAAAAGCCACGTCATCACTCCGGGAAACCCGCTATAGCGGCACCCAATAGGCTATTGCAGCAATTTACGGTTTCTAAACCTGATGCGGCCTGGGTCACAGACATTACGTATATCCGCACCTACGAGGGCTGGCTCTATCTTGCTGTGGTGATTGATCTGTACTCGAGAACGGTCATTGGCTGGTCGATGAAACCAACAATGAAGACCGATATTGTTCTGGATGCATTGCTGATGGCTATATGGCGGCGAAAGCCCAAGCAACCAGTCATCATCCATTCGGACCAAGGAAGTCAGTTCGCCAGTGATGACTTTAGCCGGTGGTGCCAAGATAACCGGCTGATTCCCAGTATGAGTCGTCGAGGCAACTGCTATGACAATGCCGTCGCTGAATCATTCTTCAGCAGTTTAAAGAAGGAGATCATCAAGAAGAAAATCTATGCAACGAGGCAGGATGCCCAATCAGAAATCTTTGAGTACATCGAAGTGTTCTACAATCGCAAGCGGCGTCATAGCCACCTGAATCAGCTCAGCCCTATGGCCTTCGAGCTACTGCAATTTGGAAGTTGAAATCTGTCTA
>VEQD01000023.1 GCA_018883385.1 Rhodocyclaceae bacterium
GGACAAAGGCATGGCCGAAGTCATCATCGGCAAGCAACGTAACGGCCCTACCGGTACTGTGAATCTGACTTTCCTTGGCGAATACACCCGCTTCGAGAATCTGGCGCGTAATTAACACCAGCGCGCCAGAAGCGCTAGTAGCCGCCACTGATATCCGGATTGTTCAGCGTATCGTTTGGCGTATAAAGCGATCCACCCCAGTTGGCCTGCAGATCGTAACCGGATTCGCCCACCAGATAGGTGGTCACATTCGGATTAAACGAACGTTGCTGACCACCCGAACCCGCCGACAGGTTGGCATTGATGTCGCCACCCACGCCCTTGGCCGCAGTAAACTGCTTAATTGCATCCTGGTTCTTGAAGATGATCACCTGATACTGCTTTTGGTAGCCGGCACCCAGGCCTTCGCCTGCTTTACGTTCCATCATGAACACGGGTTTCTGCCCCGGTTGGAACAGTGCGCCGTCACCGGATGACATCACCACCAGAACGATGTTGACGTTGCTTGCGTTAAAAACGGCATAACCAGCGCTCTTCTTGATCTCATCAGCCACTTTGGGGTTTTGCTTGACCAGGGTGTCCAGGCCCGTACGCGCCATCTTTAGAATCGCTTCGCGTTTTTCAACGACCTGGGCATTGGTGAGTGGCTTGCCGTCGGTCTGAGTAGTTTGGCAACCGGCGAGAGCGATCAGAGCGGCTAGAAGCGCTGTAGAAAATATGTGACGTGGGTTCATAACAAATTTAAGTAGTAGCGAAGTAAGAGATCGTAGTCACCAATAGACTCATGTTCCGTGATTACAGAACAATCCTGTCTAGTCTGAAATTGGCAAGCACAGCAATCATCGAGGCGTTGCGCATGCGGTAAGCAGCGAAATGGCAGCGACGCTAAGTACGGTATATTTTTTGCTCATAATAGATCCTCGTTGTAATTGATGTTAGCTGAGAGGTTTGGTGTCAATCCGGTAGCGCACGCTGGCATCCGAAACGCCACCGTATCTGGGGGATCCCACCGTGGCCAACGGCGTGGCCAAGCCGGGTAGGCCGGTATCCGGACCGCCGGGGAGGGTGAAGCCGGGGCCGTATTCATACCCGACCCAGTTCATTTCCCAGTAACCAAAGAGCTTCTTGCGCAGATTCTGTAGTCGGCTATCGGTCGCGCTGAGGCTTTCCAGTCGCTGTAGACGAAGGACATCACCCGGATCGACGGGAATCCAGCCATAACCGGGCGTGTGGAATTCGGCGCGCACCCGTTGGTCTTGCGTGACATTGCCGGTGGCGCCCAGTTTTGCGTTCAGGCGAGATTCGCCAATCACTTGCCCCCAGACGGCACGTGCGGGAATGTTGAGGGCACGACAGAGGTTGACGAAGGCAATGGCCACATCTTCGCCTCTGGGGTTGGGGCAGACGGTGCGCGGCGGCATGGCGACCGCGAAGGCATTACAGTTGCCGGCGAGCGCCTTGTCGAGCACCCAGTCGTAAATGGCACGGGCACGGGGCAGCGGCTCGATGACACGACCGGTGATGTCTTCTGCCAGCCCACGCAGTGCGGCGCTGGTCCCTTGATAACTGGTTTCGCGCACGTTGCGGTCCAGTTCTTCTTCTGATTCGTGAAAGAAGGTGCCGCGTTTGGTGATGTCGAACTGACGGGTGCGGGTTTCTACGCGCAGCGTGAGGGTTACGCTGGGGGTCGATGAGCCCCCGTCAACGACATAAGCATGGAGTTGGCTGGCCGGGTCAAAGCGAATCCCGGCGTTGCCGCCGCCCGACCATTTGACCGAGGTGACCTGTTGCCAGGGGGTATCCATAGGAATGGGGATCCACAGCGTGGCGTCGCCGTCGTGGCTATTGGACGAGACATCGATGGTCAGTTCATACGGGCGCCAGACGCCGCCGCTCAGCGCTAATTCTGGCGCTAGTTTGGCCGGCACCTTGATGGGTGCTGGGCGGCTTGTGGTGGGCGCACGTAAACCGCTGCGGCTTGATTTCTTGAGGCCGCTGCCATTCTTTTTGGGGGCAGCAAAGGCTGCGCCGGAGGCCAGCAGACCCCCGAGCAGGAAAGTCCGACGTTTCATGCGGCTTACAGCACCTCAGAGGCAAAGTCGGCGAGGCGTGAACGTTCACCACGTTGCAGGGTAATGTGTCCGGCATGCGGCCAGCCCTTCATGCGATCGACCACGTAGGTGAGACCAGAGCTGCCTTCGGTCAGATACGGGGTATCGATCTGCGCGATGTTGCCGAGGCAAACCACCTTGGTGCCGGGACCGGCACGCGTGATGAGGGTTTTCATCTGCTTGGGCGTGAGGTTCTGCGCTTCGTCGATGATGAGGAATTTCTGGATGAAAGTACGACCGCGCATGAAGTTCAGGCTCTTGACCTTGATGCGTGAACGGATCAGGTCGCGCGTCGCAGCGCGGCCCCATTCGCCGCCGTAGGGGCCGCTGTCGTCTTCGTTCTTATTGAGCACATCGAGGTTGTCTTCCAGCGCGCCCATCCAGGGGGTCATTTTCTCTTCTTCAGTACCGGGCAGGAAGCCGATGTCTTCACCCACCGGAACGGTGACGCGGGTCATGATGATCTCGGCATAGCGCTTCTGATCCAGTACCTGGGTCAGCGCCGCGGCGAGTGTGAGCAGGGTTTTACCGGTACCCGCCTGGCCGAGCAGCGACACGAAATCGATTTCCGGATCCATGAGCAGATTGAGCGCGAAGTTCTGTTCGCGGTTGCGGGCGGTGATACCCCAGACGGCATTCTTGGGGTGCGTGTAATCGACCAGCGTTTCCAGCACGGCAGTTTTGCCGCTGATTTCTCGGACGATGGCCTCGAAAGGCGGCTCGTTCTGGTCGTAGACAAACTCGTTGAGCATGAAGTCACGGCACAACGGGCCGGTGATGCGGTAGCCGGTGCGCGTTTCTTTCTTCCAAGACTCCATGCCCGCGCCGTGGGTCTCCCAGAAATTGGCGGGCAGTTCGGTCGAACCGGCGTAGAGCAGATCGGTATCTTCCAGGACTTTGTCGTTAAAGTAATCTTCGGCCTGCAAACCGAGTGCCCGCGCCTTGATGCGCATATTGATGTCTTTCGACACCAGAATGACGGCGCGACCGGGGTACTTGAGTTGCAAGAACAGAATGACGCCCAGAATCTGGTTGTCATACTTGGAAGACGGCAGCGAAGGGGGTAGCGGCGTATTGATGGCCTCGGTCTGCAGGAAGAGGCGGCCTGTCGCCATGCCCTTGGAGGGCTCGGTCAACGGAATCCCCTGGTCGATGTGGTCACCGGCATGCGAGACCAGATCATCCATCGTGCGGGTGACCTGACGCGCGTTGCGGGCGATTTCCGACATGCCCTTTTTGTTGTTATCGAGTTCTTCCAGCGTCATCATCGGCACGTAGACGTCGTGCTCTTCGAAGCGGAAGAGGCTGGTCGGATCGTGCATCAGCACGTTGGTATCGAGAACGAACAGTTTGGTTGCAGCGGGCGTTTGGGATGCAGATGTGCGGGTCGCAGTTTTACGGGTTGCCATCGAGATCTCGCAGGTCGTTACAGGGAAACCACCACGATGCCATGAAGCATCGCACTATAAGGCTCAGATTAGCCCAGAGACTGCACAAAAGCCAGTACTTCGGCGGCATGCCCCGGTACTTTGACGCCACGCCATTCATGCACCAGTTTGCCTTGGGCATCAATCACAAAGGTGCTGCGTTCAATGCCTCGAACCTGTTTGCCATACATGTTTTTTAGCTTCATGACGCCAAAGCGTTCGCAGACGGCCTCGTCGGGATCCGAGATCAGGCTGTAGGGGATTGCCTGCTTGACGATAAAGTTCTCATGGGACTTGAGGCTATCGCGCGACACGCCGACGATGACGGCGTTGGCCTGGGTAAAATCGTTGTTGAGGGCGCTGAACTGCTGTGCCTCCGTCGTGCAGCCCGGTGTGCTGTCTTTCGGGTAGAAGTAAAGCACCAGCGTCTTGCCGGTCAGTGCCGATAGTTCAAAAACACCCCCGGTGGCCTCGGCGCTGAAGTTGGGAACCTTCTTATTGAGTTCTACAGTCATCACAACACTCCTCAGGTTCAAAAAGACGGCTGGTCGACGATGAGTTCGCCCGAACGTCCCGACACTTCGCCCCAGGCGAAGGGGTACACGGGCAGCATCTGCTGGACGAGCGTGGCATGGTAATCGCCCATGGTGCCCAGAGTATGGCCTTGGGCGCGCCAACCCGCCAGCAGTCGATCGAAGATGGGGGCGAGTTTCTGGCCTTCCAGTTCGGCGTGCAGGGTAAACACATGATCCCGTGGGCCGTGACGGTTCGGGTCGGTCAGGCCAAGCAGATGCTCATGCACGTTATCGATGGTGAGGCCATCAAGACCGAGTATTTCGTCCAGCGTGGGAAGCGTGGTCGGTAGCTGCATGTGCTTGCAGGCTATGCCGTCGATGCTCATGAAATAGGGGGCAACACCCCGGCCATCAGAGGCGTACTCCATGCCCCAGGTGTCCAGAAGACGGATGGCGGTTTCATTCATTTGCCAGCCGGCAGCACCGTGGGTCTTGGGCGCATGACCAAAAATCTCGCCGAAGCGATCGTAGCTCTGCTGCATGCGTTGCAGCGTCCAGGCGGCGTCTCTTGTGCGTACCTGATCATGCCACTCGACGTGATCCCAGGTGTGGATGCCGCACTCATGTCCGGCGTTGGCAATGGCGCGCATTTCGGCAGCGGCTTTCTTGCCGATATCCGGGCCGGGCAGCAGTACGCCGTGCGACAGCGTCTTGAACCCATAGTGTTCGACAACGGAGGTGCGCGAAACTTTTTTCAGGAAACCCGGGCGAAATACACGACGCAGTGCGCGACCCGTATTGTCCGGGCCCAGGCTAAACAGAAAGGTGGCGCGTGCCTGGTGTCGATCCAGTAATTGTTGCAACGCTGGCACCCCTTCGCGGGTACCACGTAGCGTATCGACATCAACTTTGAGTGTCAGTCGTGACAAATGCGGTGACATGAACAAACCAGGCAACCGTAGGTGCCGATGTTGTGAACTTAGTCGACCAGCTTACGCGCCTGGGCGACGTCACCGCGATAGGCTTCAAAAATCTTGCTGATGGCGTCGTTCATGCTGACGGTTGGCTTCCAGCCCAGATCGGCCATGGTGTTCGCAATTTTCGGCACGCGGTTCTGCACGTCCTGGTAGCCCTTGCCGTAGTATGCGCCCGACGTGGTTTCCACCAGCGTCACCGCTTTGGCGGTCGAAGCGTATTCAGGGATCTTGGCGGCGGTGTCGAGCATCATGGTGGCGAGTTCGCGCACCGAGAAGTTGTTGACCGGGTTGCCGATGTTGTAGATCTTACCGTTGGCGATATCGTCTTTGTTGGCGATGATGCGCACCAGCGCATCGATACCGTCGTCGATGTAGGTGAAGGCACGCTTTTGCGTGCCGCCATCGACCAGGCTGATGGGCTCACCACGCACGATGTGGCCGAGGAATTGAGACACCACGCGCGACGACCCTTCTTTGGGGGTATGGATGCTGTCGAGGCCCGGGCCGATCCAGTTGAACGGACGGAACAGGGTGTAGCGTAGGCCTTCTTGCTGACCGTAACCGGCGATGACGCGATCCATCAGCTGCTTGGCACAGGCGTAGATCCAGCGCGGCTTGTTGATCGGGCCGTAAATGAGTTGCGAGTTCTCCGGATCGAACTCGCTGTCAGTGCACATCCCGTAGACCTCTGAGGTCGACGGGAACACCAGATGCTTGCCGTATTTAACGGCCGAGCGCACGATCGGCAAGTTGGCTTCGAAATCCAGTTCGAATACGCGCAGCGGCTGCTGCACGTAAGTGGCGGGCGTGGCGATGGCGACCAGCGGCAGAATCACGTCACATTTGCGGACGTGGTACTCGACCCATTCCTTATTGATGGTGATGTCACCCTCGAAGAAGTGCATACGCGGATGACCGATCACATCGGCCAGGCGATCCGCCTGCATATCCATGCCATAGACTTCCCAGTCGGTCGTTTCCAGAATGCGCTTGGACAGATGGTGGCCGATGAAGCCGTTGACGCCGAGGATGAGGACTTTTTTCATAATAGTTCGGATCGGTCGAGTAGTTTGAAATCAATGGGTTACAACTGCTTCGGGCAGCGCATCGGGCGTGCCCGGCATGCCATCCACCAGAAAGTCGGTGATCTGAACCGCCATCTTATCACCGCAGACCCCAATCGCCTTGGCGCCAACCCGGTAAAGCCCCGGCGGTAGCTTAAAGGGAGCGTCCAGCCGGCGGGCCGCGTTGACGGTGATGCGGCGGTTGCCCTGCGCCGTGGCGAGGTCGGTAAATGCCCCCGGATAGGGCGGCGCCACGGCACGGATCAGGTTGTAAACCTGGGCGGCCGTTTGTTGCCAGTTGATGCGTCCGTCTTCGGGTTTGCGACCGCCAAAGTAGCTGCCCTCCGACAGTTGATTTGGCCGACGGGGTACTTCTCCCTTGAGCAATTGAGGCAGCACGCCCTTGAGCGTTTCGGCGGCAGCCGTGGTGACTTTGGCAAAGACTTCGCCGGCGGTTTCGTCTGGCTCAATCGGGACAGCCTGTTGCGCTACGATATCGCCAGCATCGGGCTTCTCGGCCATCACATGCAGCGTGGCCCCGGTTTCGGTTTCGCCATGCAGTACGGCCCAGTTAATCGGCACGCGGCCGCGATACTTGGGCAGCAGCGAGCCGTGCATATTGAGCGGCGCAATCTTGGCCAGGTTCAGCACCGACATCGGGATCATCTGCCGGTAATAAAAGGAAAATATGTAGTCCGGTGCGATGGCGGCAATGCGTGCCTGCACATCGGGCTCACTGGCCGATGCCGGGGTGATGACCGGAATGCCGGCTTGGGTGGCGACCTCGGCGACGCTGGTAAACCAGATGCGTTCGTTCGGGTCGTCGGTGTGCGTGATGACCAGTGCCACGTCGACGCCGCCATCGAGCAGCGCCTGCAGACAGCGGGCACCGACCTCGTGGTAGGCGAAGACAACCGCGCGCACGAGTTAGTGATCCTGTTCCAGAATCGCCTGGATCACAAAGCGCGGGCGACCGCGTACCTGTTCGTAAATGCGACCCACGTATTCGCCCAGCAGGCCCACGCCAAAAAGCAGGACGCCGATCAGGGCAAAGATCAGCGCGAAGAGGGTGAACACGCCTTCGACTTCAGCGCCAAAGACAAAGCGGCGGACCAGGAGCAGGAAGAACAACGCGGTCGAACCAATGGCCAGTAGCACCCCAATCAGGGAAAATGTTTGCAGCGGCAACGTCGAGAAGCCGGTGATCAGGTCAAAGTTGAGGCGGATGAGGCTGTACAACGAATACTTCGATTCGCCGGCGGCACGCTCTTCGTGTTTGACCTCGATCTCGATCGGCCGGCTGGCAAAGGTGTAAGCCAGTGCCGGAATGAAGGTACGTGCTTCCTCGCACTGATTCAGCATCTGGACGACATGACGACTGTAACCGCGCAACATGCAGCCCTGATCGGTCATCGTAATGTGGGTGACTTTTTCGCGCAGATTGTTCATGGCGCGTGAGGCATGGCGGCGGAACCAGGTGTCTTGGCGATTCTGGCGAATCGTGCCGACGTAATCGTAGCCCTCGCGCAGCTTGGCCAGCAGGTTGCCGATTTCTTCGGGCGGGTTCTGCAGATCGGCATCCAGCGTGATGATCGACTGGCCGCGTGCCTGCGAAAAACCGGCCATGATGGCCATATGCTGGCCGTAGTTGCCGTTGAACAGCACCACCCGGGTGACATCCGGCCGCTTACGGTATTGATCGGACAGGATCAGCGGTGAGCGGTCGCGGCTACCGTCGTTGATGAAGATGACTTCGTATTTGGCGTGCAACGCGTCGAGCGCCGGGTAGAGGCGATCGAACAGTGCCTGCAGGCCGGCCTCTTCGTTGTAGACCGGAATGATGACGCTGAGCTCGGGCGGCGCCACGCTCGGGTTGCCGGCCGGCGTATCGAGCGGTAGCCCATTCTGTGCTTGGCTATCCAGAATCTGTTGAGTCATTTCTGATGGGTCTCCAGAACGTGCGCCACGGCGGTGACGATGCGATCGATGTCGCCCTCCGTCAGTGTGGGGAAAAGAGGTAGCGTGAGGATGCTGCGGCCGATGCGTTCGGCCACCGGGAACAGGCCCTCGGTGAAGCCGCGTTCGCGGTACAGCGTAAACAGGTGAATGGGTGGGTAATGCAGGCCGGTACCAATGCCCAGCGCTTTGAGGTCACTCATGATGCCCGCGCGGTCGGTGTCCAGGCGGTCCAGTGGCAGCACGATCTGGAACATGTGCCAGTTGCTCTGTTCAAAATCGGCGACCGGCAATTCCAGCCCTTGTTCGGCGACGCGGGTTTGCGCAAAACGCTCGAAATAGCGTTTCGCCAGGTGGGCACGTTGATCCTGAAAGTCGCCCAGGCGCGCCAATTGCTGTAAGCCGATCGCGGCGTTGACGTCGGTCAGGTTGAACTTACCGCCGAGCACGTCGACATCCATGCCGTCGAGGCCGGTGCGGGTCACGCCCTGCAGGCGATATTTTTCCGCCAGGCGGGCTTCGTCATCATTGTTGCAGACCAGACAGCCGCCCTCGATGGTGGTGAGATTCTTGTTCGCCTGGAAACTGAAGCTAATCAGATCCCCGATGGCGCCGATCCGGCGGCCGTTCCATGAGGATCCCAGCGCCTGCGCCGCATCTTCGATGACGCGCAACTTGTGACGGCTGGCAATCTCATACAGGCGCACCATATCCACCGGCAGGCCCGCCAGGTAGACCGGCATGATCGCGCGGGTGTTGGGGCCAATCGCCGCTTCGATCTGATCCAGATCGATATTGCGGGTGACCGGGTCGATATCGACAAAGACCGGTGTGGCGCCGACCGTCAGAATCACATTGCTGGTGGCCACCCAGGAAATCGGGGTGGTGATAACTTCATCACCCGGGCCGACGCCGGCGATACGCAAGGCCACTTCCATGGTGGACGTGCCATTGGCAAAGGTACGCACGGGGCGGCCGCCAAAGAAACCCGACAGTTCCGATTCAAATGCCTGAACCTTGGGACCCGAAGTAATCCACCCGGAACGCAGCACATCACCAACACTGGCGATGGTGGCTTCGTCGATGGTGGGACGGGTGAAGGGGATCGGGGGGTCGAACGGCGTTGGTTTTTGCATGATCGGCATTTTACCAGCCGCCAGCCTCTTAGCTTCTGGCGAGGATCCAGACGCCAATCAGAATGACCGTGATACCAATGATCCGCTGCATGCTCAGCATTTCACCGAACAGATACCAGGCCAGCACGGCATTGATGACATAGCCCAGCGAGAGCATCGGGTAGGCGATGGTGACGTCGACACGCGACAGGCCGATGATCCAGACAAAAACGCTGATGCCGTAACAGAACAAACCGCCGATGATAGGAAGCTGCGTGCCAACCGAAATGGTGGTACTGACGAGCGTGTCGAACGAAAGCGAGAGCTCGCCCAGATTGCGCACACCGGCTTTGAGCAGCAGCTGGGCAGCCGCGTTCAGCAAGATACCGGTGAACAGAAAACCAAAAGTACCGAGGGTCATTGTGTCACCGGGGGCGTGGTGGGTTGAGCGGGTGGTGCTGGTTGGTGGGTGGGTTTGACAAACACGGCCCGACGGGTGTCGCGGCCGACTTCGGCCATCGGCAGATTCAGTGCGGCAATGTCATCCAGGTATTGCAATGGGACGACGGCCACGGGCGCGCGATCGTTTTTCCAGCGCACGGCAAAGTCACTGAGCTTGGGCGCCCAGGTATCCGGTTCCTGATTGATGCCAAACTCCAGCTCATCCTGCATGTCGACCATGATGGTCGGGTGCTGAATATAGAACGGGAAGGTGTGATCGAGCATGCGGATCGAGTACACCGGCGTGTCGTTCTGAATATACGGGCGAACCACAACGGCCAGGTCCGCACCGGAGATCGAGCGACCGTGGGTATCGTGGCCGAGGCCAACGACCTGAATCAACACAAAGAACGCGATGGCGGCACGTAGGAAACTATCCAGTAGTTTGCGTAAACGATGGGCGGGGCTTTGCCCGTTGAATCCCCGCAGGGCCAACCAGCTACTCATCATAATGGCGAGCGCCGCGACGAGACCAACAGCAATCCAGACGGCGTATTGCTGATATTCGAGTTGTTCGTAAGGTGCCTTGCCAAGCTGATAGGTGTAAGGCACGCCGATGAAACCAATGAGCAACAAGAGTGTCAGGTAGATCATCTGACGCTTCCAGCGGCGGCCTTCGTCGTTGAGGCTCATGCGCTCCAATGCGCGACTCATCGCCAGGCCAGCCAGCAGTGCCAACGCGGGGAAGATGGGCATGATGTAGCCGGGTAATTTCGATTGCGATTTGCTGAAGAACAAAAAGATCATGACCGCCCAGACAGCGCAAAGCCACTGCGGGCTGAAGCCTTGAACGGCAGATATTTCGGCATCGTCACCCGTGCGACGCTCGCGCCAGGCACGCATCAAGCCCTGGCCAACCTGGGCCAGCCAGGGAATAAAACCGACCAGAATGAGTGGCACAAAGTAGAGCGGATGCCCTTTGCGGTTGTGACCATCTTTGGTGAAACGGTCCCAGTGTTCGTGAATAAAGAAGAAGTGCGGAAACTCCGGGTTCTTCAACGACACCAGCACGAACCATGGGGTAGCGATCAGGAAGAACACGACCAAACCACTAAAGAGGTGCAGGCGTTTCCAGAGCGCCCAGTTGCCTGTGGTCAGCGTATACACCACCAGCACCATGCCGGGGATGACGATGCCGATCAGGCCTTTAGACAAAACGGCCAGAGCCATGAAGGCCCAGCACAGCCACATCCAGTTGCGGCGGGCGGTGCGCGATAGTCCGTCGCGTTGCGCCAGCACTAGACTGAAGAGGGCGCAACTCAGAATGCTCGAAAGACCCATGTCCAGGGTGTTGAAGTGGCCACCCACATTCCACATCGGGCTGCTGGCCAGCAGAATAGCCGAGACCCAGCCAGCCATCACGCCACGCTCGCCACCAACCAGTTTCCAGGCGGTAAAGCCGGTGGCCAGAATGGCGAAGTAGCCGGTGATGCCGGTCCACAGGCGGGATTGCCATTCGCCCACGCCAAAGAGCGTGTACGCCATTGCCGTCATCCAGGCTTGCAGTGGTGGTTTTTCGAAATATTTATAGCCGTTGTAGCGGGGGGTGACCCAGTCGCCGGTGGCATACATTTCGCGGGCGATCTCGCCGTAGCGGCCTTCGTCGGAGGCGACCAGATGGCGGTAATCTAGCACGCCAAACCAGGCCAGCGTAAACAGGATTGCCAGCACCCACAAAAAGCGGCGGCTGTAGAACGCAGAGAATAGAGGCGAGAAAGCAGGATTCATGCGACGGCTTCGGAAGACGGGTCGATAATGACGCCACAGGCCACATGGCGACCCTCGGCGACGAGAATATTGTAGGTGCGGCAGGCGGCTTTGGTATCCATGACTTCCAGACCAATGCCGCGGGCAATCAGTAGCTTGAGCAGTTCTGGCCGCGGAAAGCGTTGCCGTTCCCCGCTGCCGAACAGCACAATCTCGGCGCCAGTGCTGGCCAGCTTGTCGAATTGATCGGCGTCGAGCCCGTCAAAGCCCTGGGGTGCCCAGTCTGCTTCGGCCTCTTTGCCGCTGACGAGCACAGAACCTTCGTACCGGGTGCCGTTCACCGATACATAACCCGGCCCATGGCTGGAGAAGGTCAGCAATCCGGCGTTGTGAGCAAGGTGCAGTTTCATGATGGCGGTCTCAAATAGCCACAAGCGGCTCTGGAGTGGCGGTCAGGTGGGTGTCAGAGCCCCCAAGAAGGCTGAAAAAGGAGTAGGATAACCGGTTTTCAGCGGAATTTCTGATTCTGGAAATTTCCAACGCCAGTGCCTTCTTTTCTGCCCCCTCGCCCTGCATTCACCATGAAGCCGATCGTCAAATCTTCCAAGCTCGCCAACGTGTGTTACGACATTCGTGGACCGGTGCTGGCGGCCGCCAAGAAGATGGAGGAGGAGGGGCACCGTGTCATTAAATTGAATATCGGTAACCCGCTGCCCTTTGGTTTTGAGGCGCCCGAAGAAATCGTCGTCGACGTCATCCGTAATATGCGGGATGCATCGGGTTATACCGACTCGCTGGGGTTATTCGCCCCACGCAAGGCGATCATGCACTACTGCCAGGAAAAGGGCATCAAGGGCGTGACCGTTGAAGACATCTACCTGGGCAACGGTGTTTCCGAACTGATCGTGATGGCCATGCAGGGCCTGCTCAACAATGGGGATGAAGTCCTGATCCCGATGCCCGACTATCCGCTGTGGACCGCCGCCGTCAGCCTATCGGGCGGCCATCCGGTCCATTACCTGTGTGATGAGTCTGCCGAGTGGTACCCGGATCTGGACGATATTCGCCGCAAGGTGACCAGCCATACCAAAGCCATCGTCGTCATCAATCCGAACAATCCGACAGGCGCGCTCTATCCGAAGGCTATTCTCGAAGGCATCCTGCAGATCGCGCGTGAACACAACCTCATCGTCTTCGCCGACGAGATCTACGACAAAGTACTTTACGACGGCAATCAACATGTTTCGATCGCCAGTCTGGCTGACGATCTGCTGTGCATCACCATGAACGGCCTGTCGAAGAACTACCGCGCCTGCGGCTATCGCGCCGGCTGGATGGTGGTTTCCGGGGATAAACGCCATGCCAAGGACTACATCGAAGGGCTGACCATGTTGGCCTCGATGCGTCTGTGCGCTAATGTGCCCGGGCAGATGGCGATTCAAACGGCACTCGGGGGCTACCAGAGCATTAATGATCTGATTGCGCCGAATGGTCGTCTGACGCGTCAGCGTGATCTGGCCTGGAAGCTACTCACAGCGATTCCCGGGGTGACGTGTGTCAAGCCGAAGGGCGCCATGTATCTGTTCCCGAAGCTCGATCCGAAGATGTACCCCATCAAAGACGACGAGCAGTTCATGCTCGAATTGCTCAAACAGGAAAAGGTGCTTCTGGTGCAGGGCACGGGCTTTAACTGGCCGCATCCGGATCATTTCCGGGTGGTCTTTTTGCCGCATGAAGATGATCTGGCCGAGGCCATTGGCCGGGTCGCCCGTTTTCTGGAAGGCTATCGTCACCGTGCCGCCCGCGGCTAAGTGGTTTAATTTTTGTTGCAACTGAAATACGAAGGAAACGCCATGAAACTCGACGCGATGCGTGTAGGTCTTTTGGGAATCGGTACCGTCGGTGGCGGCACCTACAACGTGCTGACGCGCAATGCTGAAGAAATCACCCGCCGTGCCGGCCGCCCGATCGAGATTACCGTCGTAGCCGACAAAGATACCGCCCGCGCCAAGGAGCTCACCGGTGGCAAGGTCAAGGTGACTGACGATGCCTTTGCCGTCGTCAACGATCCCAATGTTGATATTGTCATTGAACTGATTGGTGGCTATGGCGTGGCCAAGGAGCTGGTGCTGAAGGCGATCGAAAACGGCAAGCATGTCGTGACTGCCAACAAAGCCTTGCTCGCTGTGCACGGCACCGAGATTTTTGCCAAGGCTCAAGAGAAGGGCGTCATGGTGGCCTTCGAAGCCGCGGTTGCCGGCGGCATCCCCATCATCAAAGCGGTACGCGAGGGTCTTTCGGCCAACCGTATTCAGTGGGTCGCCGGCATCATCAATGGCACCACCAACTTTATTCTCTCGGAAATGCGCGACAAAGGTCTGACCTTTGCCGATGTGCTGAAAGAAGCGCAGCGTCTGGGTTATGCCGAAGCAGATCCGACCTTCGATGTCGAAGGGGTCGATGCTGCGCACAAGATCACCTTGTTGTCGGCGCTGGCCTTCGGTATTCCGGTGCAATTCGACAAGGCGCACATCGAAGGTATTTCGAAGCTGGATGCCACCGACATCCAATATGCTGAGCAACTTGGCTACCGCATCAAATTGTTGGGTATTACCCGCCGTCGCGACAATGGCGTTGAACTGCGCGTTCACCCGACACTCGTGCCGGCCAAGCGTCTCATCGCCAACGTGGAAGGTGCCATGAACGCCGTGCTCGTTCAAGCCGATGCCGTCGGTTCGACGTTGTACTACGGCAAGGGCGCCGGCGCCGAGCCGACGGCCTCTGCTGTGATCGCCGATGTGGTGGATGTGACCCGTCTGTCGACCGCCGACCCGGAGAATCGCGTACCGCATCTGGCCTTCCAGCCAGACGCGCTGGCCAATCTGCCGATCCTGCCCATCGGCGAGGTCGAGTGCGGCAACTATCTGCGTCTACGCGTGGCAGATCAGCCGGGCGTGCTGGCCGAGATCACCCGCATTTTAGCCGACCGCAATATCTCGATCGATGCGCTGCTGCAACGTGAGCCGGAAGAGGGCGAAGATCAGACCGATCTGATCATCCTGACACACGTCTGCCGTGAGCAGGACGTGCTCAACGCGATGGACGTCATCGGCAAGCTGCCGGTGGTGAAGGGTGCCGTGACGCGCCTGCGTCTGGAAAACCTGCAGTAATTGGATGTTTCTTAGATCAGCACCAACGGCGCCTCAGGGCGCCGTTTCTTCATTATGCTCATACACGACCGAACACTATGGCTAACTATGTTCTAGTTCATGGCGCTATGCATGGCGGCTGGGCTTGGCAAAAAGTAGCCAAGCTGCTCCAGAACGCGGGTCATCAGGTGTTTACGCCTACGCTCACTGGGCAAGGAGATCGAAACCATCTGTTGACGCCCGAGGTGGGCGTCAACACCCATCTTCAAGATATCGAGTCATTGCTCTATTTTGAAGACCTTTGGGATGTTGTTTTGGTGTTGCATTCGTATGCCGGGATACTGGCAGGGCCGTTGGCTCAAAGATGTCAGCAGCGTCTAAATACCATTGTTTTGGCAGGTGGCTTTTATGCATATCCTGGAGAAGCCTTGCAGGATATTGAGCCAGAAAAGGTGGTTGATTACTACAAGGAACAAGTGACGCAGAATGGCGATGGCTGGTTCTTGCCGGCGACTTCGTCGTTCCTTGCGCAATGGGCGGTTTGTGATAAAGAACTACAGCATTTTGTCGCGCCGCGCTTGACTGATTTTCCGTATAAATGTCTGGCGGATAGATTAGATTACAACCCGCAGGCATTGAACGCCTTGCGGCGAATTTATATAGAGCATACAAACCCACCGCTTGAATCATTGCGATACTCCATAGATCGATCGATTGCGGATGGTTTTCAGCATCTGACCATAGCAACGGGACATGACATGATGCTTGCCGACCCTGAGGGAACTGCAATCTTGTTGTCGAAAATTGCAGCCCCATCCTTTGGGCATTCTGTCCGATAGCTCAATCGCCTTATCCAGTAGGCGCGTAACCGCCTATAATTCATCTATTGCTTGATTTGAGTAGATTCTCATGCGTTATATCTCCACGCGCGGCCAATCGCCGGCACAGGAATTCTGCGACATTCTGCTAGGCGGTCTCGCTCCGGATGGCGGTTTGTATCTGCCGGAAAGTTATCCGCAAGTTACGCGCGCCGAGCTCGACGCCTGGCGCGGGCTGTCGTATGCCGATCTGGCGTTTGCGATTCTGAGCAAGTTCATCACGGATATTCCGGCGGCGGACCTGAAAGCGATCTGCCAGAAGACGTACACGCCGCAGGTCTACTGCTACACGCGGGCGGGCAGCAACGCCAACGACATCACGCCGATCACCTGGCTGAATCAATATCGTTTGGGTCTGCAGGAGTTGTCGAATGGCCCGACGCTGGCCTTCAAAGATATGGCTATGCAGCTGCTCGGCAACCTGTTCGAGTATGTGCTGAAGCAACGTGGCGAAAGCATCAATATTCTGGGTGCGACCTCGGGTGATACCGGTTCGGCGGCCGAATACGCCATGCGCGGCAAAGCCGGTGTGACCGTGTTCATGTTGTCGCCAGACGGTAAGATGTCGGCATTCCAGCGTGCACAGATGTATTCGCTGCAAGACCCGAATATTTACAACCTGGCCGTGCGCGGGATGTTCGATGACGCACAGGATATCGTCAAAGCGGTTTCGAACGATGCGGCATTCAAAGCCAAGTACCGCATCGGCGCCGTGAACTCGATTAACTGGGCACGCGTTGCGGCTCAGATCGTTTATTACTTCCAGGGTTATTTCCTGGGCACGCAGCACAACGACCAACAGGTGGCTTTCTGTGTGCCGTCGGGTAACTTTGGCAATATCTGCGCCGGTCACATCGCGCGCCAGATGGGGCTGCCGATCGCCAAGCTCATTCTGGCGACGAATGAAAACAACGTCCTCGATGAGTTTTTCCGCACGGGGGTCTATCGTCCGCGCGCCACGACTGAAACCACGGTGACGTCCAGCCCATCAATGGACATTTCGAAGGCATCGAACTTCGAACGCTTTATTTTCGATCTGGTCGGCCGAGATCCTGCGGTCGTGCGCGAACTGTGGGCCAAGGTCGACGCCGGTGGTGCCTTCGATCTGACAAAGACGCCGTATTGGGGCGACATTGCCCAGTATGGTTTCGCTTCGGGCTCCAGCACGCACGCCGATCGTTTGACAACGATTCGTCAGGTCTGGGCGCAGTACAACGTGCTGATCGACACCCACACCGCGGACGGTGTGAAGGTGGCGCAAGAACAGATCAGGCAACTCCCTGAGCAGGTCGCTTTACTGGTGCTCGAAACGGCGCAGCCAGCCAAATTTGCCGAAACGATTCAGGAAGCCATTGGTCAGTTGCCCCAGCCGCCAAAGGGCTTAGAGCATTTGGAAGCTTTGCCGCAACGTGTGGAAGTCATCGATCCGGATGTGACTGTGGTGAAGGCCTTCATCCAGCAGCACGTCGCGGTTTAGATCTTACTGCGCGGCTAGTTCGCTGCGAGATACGCATCGGCGCTCAGTAGGCCGTCATACTCGGCCAGGTGACTCGGCTGAATTTTGAACAGCCAGGCGGCGTAGGCGTCTTCGTTGATCTTCTCAGGCGCATCGGCGACCGCATCGTTCACGGCAATGATCTGACCGCTCATGGGTGCAAAAACATCCGACGCGGTTTTTACCGATTCGACGACGGCCACCTGTTGGTTGGCCTGAACCGTGCTGCCGACATCCGGCAGTTGCACAAAGACCAGATCGCCCAGTGTTTCCTGCGCGAAGTCGGTAATCCCCACGGTAATGGTGCCATCGGCCTCGGGTAAGGCCCATTGGTGTTCGGCAGAATACTTACGGTCGTTGGGGGCTTGAGACATGGGTGTTTCCTGTGCGGGTTTTGGTTAAGCGGGAAGGTCTTTGAAGCGCATCGATAAATCAATAGCGCGAACATCTTTAGTGAGGCCGCCAATCGAAATACGGTCGACACCGGTTTCGGCAATGGCGCGCACAGTGTCGAGACTAACGCCACCCGAGGCTTCGAGTTTGGCGTGAATATCGGTTTCCGCTGCCCAGGCATCGCGGTGCGCGACGCCCTCACGCATCATGGCCAGGTCGAAGTTGTCGAGCAGCAGGAAATCAGCGCCCGCAGCCAGCGCTTCATCAAGCTCAGCGATGGATTCGACTTCCACCTGAATGAAACGGCAGCGATCCGCGTGTTGTTGGCCAACCGCTTGTGCCGCCTCAACAGCAGGCGTGATGCCGCCGGCCGCCAGGATGTGGTTTTCTTTGATCAGAATCGCATCCCACAGCGCCAGGCGATGGTTGCCACCACCACCGACGCGGACTGCATATTTCTGGGCAAAGCGCAGGCCGGGAATCGTCTTCCGGGTATCGACGATCTGCGCTTTCGTTCCCGCAATGGTGGCCACAAAAGTCGCCGCGCGGGTGGCGACACCCGACAGTAATTGTAGAAAGTTGAGCGCGGCACGCTCGCCAGAGAGAAGTGCACGCGATGGCCCTTGCAGTTCGCACAGCAGGGTGTCCGGGCCCGCATGATCTCCTTCATTCACGTGCCAAGTGATTTTGATCGTCGGATCGATCTCGGCGAAGCAGCGATTGAACCAATCGATGCCGCAGATGACGGCCGGCTCGCGCACGATGACGGTGGCGATACTGTGATTTGTGGCCGGCACTAATTCAGCCGTGAGGTCGCCAGCACCGATGTCCTCAATGAGGGCGGCGGTGACGTTGCGGGCGATTTCGGCGTCCAGATCCAACGGAAAATCGAGTCGCGTCGTGCGTAGGGTCATAAGATCAGCGTAGTGAGTTGAGCAGGGAGCGGGCCGCGAGGATGACTTCGCTGGCGGTGAGGCCATACGGGCCATCACCCGATTCGACACAAACGTCGGCGGCCGCACCATGCAACCAGACGGCGGCGCAGAGCGCTTGCGCCGGTGGCATGCCCTGGGCGAGCAAGCCGGTGGCGATGCCGGTGAGGACATCGCCCATACCGGCGCTGGCCATACCGGGGTTGCCGGTGGTATTGATCCACCACTGGCCATCAGGTGTGGCGATGACGCTGCCACAGCCTTTGAGAACAACGATTGCGTTGAAGCGCTTAGCGATCTGTTGCGTCGCGCTGATGCGGTTCCCTTCGATGGTCGCGACATCGGTGTCGAGCAGCGTGGCGGCTTCACCAGGATGCGGTGTGAGCAGGGTCGGTTCGCTGCGGTTTTGCACCGAGGTAGCAAATTCTGGGAGTAGCGTGAGCGCGTCTGCATCGATTACCACTGGGCCCGGGAAGTCGAGTGCGCTGGCTAAGACGGCCCGTGAGACGTCGGCGCGACCAAGGCCCGGGCCGACACCCAGCGCGGTCAGTGGCGCATCGCGCAAACTGGCCGGGTCGCGGAACATGATCTCCGGTTGCAGCGGATCAACCGTCGGTGCGCCTGATTGAACGTTACCGAGTGCGGCAGCGTAAACACGACCGGCACCCGTATGCAGGGCACTCCGTGCGGCCAACAGCAATGCGCCGGTCATCGAGGGTGCGCCGCCGAGCAGCCCGGCACTGCCGGCATCGCCCTTGTGCGCGTTGAGGCCGCGTTGCGGCAGATCATCGGCCCAAAGTTCTGGGCCATTCACCGTACCGACATCGGCGGCATCGGCCACATCCATCAGCGCCGGTGCAATATCCAGGTCACAGATTTCAACCACGCCACAATAGTCCGGG
The DNA here is from genome assembly GCA_018883385.1 of Rhodocyclaceae bacterium. GTDB lineage: Bacteria > Pseudomonadota > Gammaproteobacteria > Burkholderiales > Rhodocyclaceae > Fluviibacter. The sequence goes on from VEQD01000023.1 coordinate 19,123, forward strand.
CCATCACCGGTGAGCAGCCCCGGCTTGTCGGCAATAAAGGTCAGGGTATGCGTCGCTGTGATGCATACGGGTTGAGCAACACCCGTATCGCCATGTAAGCCCGAAGGACTATCAAGCGCCAGCAGCGGGATGTTGTCGAGCAGACTCAGCGTGTTGGCGGCTTCGACCCAGGCATCATACGGTGCGGCAATCGGCTGGTTGAGACCAATGCCGAACAGCCCGTCGACAATGAGGCTAAAGCGGTATTCGGTGGCAGCAGGAATTTCTGCATGCAGGACACCCCCGGCTTTGGCAAAGGCGGCATGCGCTGCCTGGGCATCGGCCGGGGTTTTATTATTCGCCGGCAAGCCCACACAGCAGCAGGCATAGCCAAGTCGCATGAGTGCGGTTGCGCAGACCAGCGCGTCACCCCCGTTGTTGCCCGGACCCACCAGCACCAGAATCGGATCAGGGCGATCCCCGGTCAATTCCCGCACCCACTCGGCCGCAGCAGCACCGGCCCGTTGCATCAGATCGGGTTGCGGGTTGGCCGCCAAGGCAGCCGCCTCGACCGCGCGAATACCGCGCACTGTCAACAAGGGCGCATGGGTCGGGCTCGGGGTGCAAACAGCGTCTAGGGGCATGGGTTAGTTTCGTTGGGTTGGCGAGTGTGAGCCAACCTTTGGTCAAAACCTTATTTTATCGCGATGCCGGGCGGGCAAACTGTTTTGCGAGCCGGATCGTGGCGGCGTGGATCGCGACCGTGTCTTCAATGGGGCGGGCATACCCGCCGGCCATGGCCAGTACGACGGGTATGTCACGCGATCTAAAGCAGTCCAGCACACGCCGATCTCGTTCGAGCAGGCCCTGCTCGCTCAAAGACAAGCGGCCGAGCCGGTCGCCCACGAAGGGGTCGGCTCCGGCCAGATAGATACAAAGATCAAATGCACCCGCGGCCATCACCTGCGCCAGGGCACCATCCAATGCCTGCAGATAGGTCTCGTCACCCGTACCATCGGGCAGCTCGATATCCAGATGGCTTTGCGCTTTCTCGAACGGAAAATTGCGGGCGCCATGCAGTGAGCAGGTAAAGACCGCGGTGTCATTGCCCAAGATATCGGCGGTGCCATTACCCTGGTGCACATCGCAGTCGATGATCGCCACGCGTTGGACTTGTCCGGCTGCCCGCAAGGCACGCGTGGTCACAGCTGCATCATTGAACACGCAGAATCCTTCGCCCCGAGCGTAATGCGCATGGTGCGTGCCGCCCGCCAGATTAGCCGCGACCCCATCGCGCAGTGCGGCGCGCGCCGCTGCCAGTGTGGCCCCCGCCGAGCGTCGCGAGCGTTCGACCATGGCGGGTGTCCAGGGAAAGCCGATCGCACGTTGCTCGTCCGCTGACAATAACCCCTGGCTAACCCGTTGAATATATTGAGGGCAGTGCGCCAACCCCAGCGTGGCGTCATCAGCGGCGGGCGGCAAATGCAGCATCTCCGGACCAAAATCACCGCTGGCCAGCAGCGCCGCGCGGAGCAGTGCGTACTTCTCCATGGGGAAGCGGTGTCCCGGTGGCAGGGGCAGTACGAAGGTGTCTGAATAATAGAGCTCCACGGGCAGGATTTGACCATGGAAAAGCCATTTTGGTGGTTGCCGGAGCGTATAATTCACCCTTCGTTTCTGTCATTTTCCGGCGCATTGCCGCCGGGCTTCCGGGTTCCGCTCATGTCGTCTGTGATTGCCTTGCGTGGCGCTGCCGCGCTCTCCGAATTCCGTACCCAACGTCTGCTGGAGCGCCTGAAGACTGCGTGGCCGGCTATCACCGGGATCGAAAGCGAACACCTCTATCTGGTCGAATGCGCGACGCCGCTGGATGCGGCCGAGTCATCACGCCTGAATGCCGTGCTTGAGGCTACAGATACGGCCGTGGATGTGGCTGGTGCCTTCATCGTCGCACCGCGCCTGGGGACGATTTCTCCGTGGTCATCGAAGGCCACCGATATTCTGCGTCACTGTGGCCTGGGTAATGTGGTGCGCGTCGAGCGCGTGACTCGCTTTATGCCGGTTGCCGGTAAAAAAAACCCATCCGCCGCAGAACGTGGCGCGCTGGCCACGCTTTTGCATGACCGCATGATCGAAAC
>VEQD01000100.1 GCA_018883385.1 Rhodocyclaceae bacterium
TTACTCGATGATTTTGGAGACGACGCCGGCGCCGACGGTACGGCCACCTTCACGAATCGCAAAGCGCAGACCTTCTTCCATGGCGATCGGGTTGATCAGCTTGACCGTCATGCGGATGTTGTCACCCGGCATGACCATCTCGGTGCCTTCCGGCAGGGCGATGGCGCCAGTCACGTCGGTCGTACGGAAGTAGAACTGCGGACGGTAGTTGTTGAAGAACGGGGTGTGACGACCGCCTTCGTCCTTGGACAGGACGTACACTTCGGCTTCGAAGTGGGTGTGCGGCTTGATCGAACCCGGCTTACACAGGACCTGACCACGCTCGACTTCTTCGCGCTTGGTACCGCGCAGCAGGACGCCGACGTTGTCACCAGCCTGGCCCTGGTCGAGCAGTTTGCGGAACATTTCGACGCCGGTACAGGTGGTCTTGGTGGTCGGCTTGATGCCGACGATTTCGAGTTCTTCGCCCACTTTGACGATGCCGCGCTCAACACGACCGGTGACGACGGTGCCACGACCCGAGATCGAGAAGACGTCTTCGATCGGCAGCAGGAACGGCTGGTCGATGGCGCGCTCAGGCGTCGGGATGTAGCTGTCCAGGGCTGCTGCCAGCTCGAGGATGGCCGGTTCGCCGATCGGGCTCTGGTCGCCTTCGAGGGCTTTGAGGGCCGAACCCTTGATGATGGGGATGTCGTCGCCCGGGAAGTCGTACTTCGACAGAAGTTCGCGAACTTCCATTTCAACGAGTTCGAGCAGTTCGGCGTCGTCGACCATGTCGCACTTGTTCAGGAAGACGATGATGTAGGGCACGCCAACCTGACGGGCAAGCAGAATGTGCTCACGGGTCTGGGGCATCGGGCCGTCAGCGGCCGAGCAGACGAGGATGGCGCCGTCCATCTGGGCAGCACCGGTAATCATGTTCTTGACGTAGTCGGCGTGGCCCGGGCAATCCACGTGGGCGTAGTGACGACCGGCGGTTTCGTATTCGACGTGGGCGGTGTTGATGGTGATGCCGCGGGCCTTTTCTTCCGGCGCCGCATCAATCTGGTCGTATGCCTTGGCTTCGCCACCAAACTTGGCCGCCAGTACGGTGGCGATTGCTGCCGTCAGCGTCGTCTTACCATGGTCAACGTGACCAATCGTGCCCACGTTTACGTGCGGCTTTGTACGTTCAAACTTACCCTTTGCCATTTTTAG
>VEQD01000101.1 GCA_018883385.1 Rhodocyclaceae bacterium
CGCGCCAGATTCTCGAAGCGGGTGTATTCGCCAAGGAAAGTCAGATTCACAGTACCGGTAGGGCCGTTACGTTGCTTGCCGATGATGACTTCGGCCATGCCTTTGTCCGGCGTATCCGGTTTGTAGTATTCCTCGCGGTACATCATGAGGATGACGTCGGCATCCTGTTCGATCGCACCCGATTCACGCAGGTCACTCATCATGGGGCGTTTGTCAGTTCGCTCTTCGACCTTACGAGAGAGCTGCGAAAGCGCAATGATCGGCACATCGAGTTCGCGCGCTAGCGCCTTGAGCGAACGCGAGATTTCCGACACTTCGGTGGCGCGGTTCTCCCCCTGACGGGTGGTGCCCATGAGCTGGATGTAGTCGATGACGATGAGACCCAGCTTGCCGACCTGACGCTTGAGGCGACGCGCACGGCCACGTAGATCGGTGGGGTTCATGCCACCCGTTTCATCAATGTGCATGGGCGCTTCATGCAGCTTGCCCAGCGCGTAGGTGAGGCGTGACCATTCGTCATCAGTCAGGCGGCCGGTTCGTACGCGGTGCGAATCCAGACGGCCAATCGACGCCAACATCCGCATGGCGAGCTGCGTGCCGCCCATTTCCATAGAAAACACGGCAACGGGTAAACCGACATCCACGGCCACGTATTCGGCAATGTTCAACGCAAAGGCCGTGTTGTGGGTGACGACGTCGTTGTCTGTGATGTACAGGCGGGTCGGGTGGCTGACCGAGATGCACTGGCACTCGACCTGACGCACCGGTTCAATGCTTGCAAAATTTGGGCGCTTTTCGCGAACCCAGGTGGCTGGCAAACGCGCCACTTTGTCGGAGAGCAGGAACAGCGATTGCGGTTGCGGGTGATTGATGTGGCAGACCCAGGCTGGCTTGCCGGCGGTGCGCACACCCTCTTTATTGTTGAAGTGAGGTTGTTTGGTGCTGATACTGCACCAGCCGCCCAGCGAACGGACCAGCTCGGCCACGTTGTTAGCCATCTGCTGGCTGGCGGTCGATAGGCGCACACTACCCCACTTCTCCACCCAGCCATCGGTATCGAGCAAGCCGCGCAGGACGTTCAGGCGAACGTCACGGTTGGCTTCCAGATACTGACGCGGAATGAACTTGCTGGCACTGTCCTTATTCCACAGACCAAGGCCGATGAGCGATTCTTTAATTTCGTTGGGCTGGCA
>VEQD01000102.1 GCA_018883385.1 Rhodocyclaceae bacterium
AGGCGATCCATCATGACCTTGGCGACCTGGTCGCCAGCACGGCCCCAGATATCCACGACCTTGTTGTAACGCTCACCGACGGTGACGAGACCATTGGTGTATTGCGATTCGATCTCTTTGATCTCTTCGCGGGCAGCATTGAGGATGTCGGTCTTCTCGGCCGGCACTTGCATGTCGCACGAGGCAAACGAAATACCTGCACGGGTTGCCAGCTTGAAGCCGTTTTGCATCAGCTTGTCGGCGAAGACGACGGTTTCCTTGAGGCCGCAGCGACGGAACGATTCGTCGATCAGCTTCGAGATTTCTTTCTTCTTGAGTGCCTTGTCGATGGCCTTGAACGGCAGACCCTTCGGCAAAATCTGCGACAGCAGCGCACGGCCGGCGGTGGTGGTGTAACGGTTTGTGACCTCTTCCCAACCTTCGCCAGATGCCTTCGGTTGCCATTCGCGGATACGCACCGTGATCTTGGCGTGCAGATCGAGTTCTTTCAGTGCAAGCGCGCGCTCGACTTCGGCAACGTCAGCCAGCATCATGCCTTCGCCCGTGGCGTTGATGCGCTCACGAGTGGCATAGTACAGACCCAGCACGATATCCTGCGATGGCACGATGATTGGCTGGCCGTTAGCGGGCGACAGCACGTTGTTCGAAGCCAGCATCAAGGTACGGGCTTCCATCTGTGCTTCCAGCGACAGCGGGACGTGGACAGCCATTTGGTCGCCGTCAAAGTCGGCGTTAAAGGCGGCACACACCAGCGGATGCAGCTGAATGGCTTTACCTTCGATCAGCACCGGCTCGAAAGCCTGGATGCCGAGTCGGTGCAGCGTTGGCGCACGGTTCAGCATGACCGGGTGTTCGCGAATGACTTCTTCGAGAATATCCCAAACGATCGGCTCTTCGTTTTCGACCATCTTCTTGGCTTGCTTGATGGTGGTCGACAGGCCCATTTGCTCCAGGCGATTGAAGATGAAAGGTTTGAACAGTTCGAGCGCCATCAGCTTGGGCAAGCCACACTGATGCAGCTTGAGCTGCGGGCCGACCACGATGACCGAACGGCCCGAGTAGTCGACGCGCTTACCCAGCAGGTTCTGACGGAAACGACCGCCCTTACCCTTGATCATGTCAGCCAGCGACTTGAGCGGACGCTTATT
>VEQD01000056.1 GCA_018883385.1 Rhodocyclaceae bacterium
CGTCGATATGAACTCTTGGGCGGTATCAGCCTGTTATCCCCAGAGTACCTTTTATCCGTTGAGCGATGGCCCTTCCATACAGAACCACCGGATCACTATGACCTGCTTTCGCACCTGCTCGACTTGTGGGTCTCGCAGTCAAGCACGCTTTTGCCATTGCACTTTATGGGCGATGTCCGACCGCCCTAAGCGTACCTTCGTACTCCTCCGTTACCTTTTGGGAGGAGACCGCCCCAGTCAAACTGCCTACCATGCACGGTCCCCGATCAGGATTCACTGACCAAGGTTAGAACCTCAAACAAATCAGGGTGGTATTTCAAGGACGACTCCGGCGAAACTGGCGTTCCGCTTTCACAGTCTCCCACCTATCCTACACAAACCGGTTCAAAGTCCAATGCAAAGCTACAGTAAAGGTTCATGGGGTCTTTCCGTCTTGCCGCGGGGAGATTGCATCTTCACAAACATTTCAACTTCGCTGAGTCTCAGGAGGAGACAGTGTGGCCATCGTTACGCCATTCGTGCAGGTCGGAACTTACCCGACAAGGAATTTCGCTACCTTAGGACCGTTATAGTTACGGCCGCCGTTTACTGGGACTTCAATCAAGAGCTTGCACCCCATCATTTAATCTTCCAGCACCGGGCAGGCGTCACACCCTATACGTCCACTTTCGTGTTTGCAGAGTGCTGTGTTTTTATTAAACAGTCGCAGCCACCATTTCACTGCAACCCCATCGGCCTTCGAGCGCGAGGCTCTACAACCTACCGGGGCACACCTTCTCCCGAAGTTACGGTGTCAATTTGCCGAGTTCCTTCTCCTGAGTTCTCTCAAGCGCCTTAGAATTTTCATCCTGCCCACCTGTGTCGGTTTGCGGTACGGTCGAATCTAGACTGAAGCTTAGTGGCTTTTCCTGGAAGCTTGGTATCAATCACTTCAGCACCGTAGTGCCTCGTCATCACGCCTCAGCTTAGCCCCCCGGATTTGCCTAAGGGGCACGCCTACACGCTTAAACCAACTATTCCAACAGTTGGCTGACCTAACCTTCTCCGTCCCCACATCGCATCTAGAATCGGTACAGGAATATTGACCTGTTTCCCATCGACTACGCTTTTCAGCCTCGCCTTAGGGGCCGACTCACCCTACGCCGATGAACGTTGCGTAGGAAACCTTGGGCTTTCGGCGAGGGAGCTTTTCACTCCCTTTATCGCTACTCATGTCAGCATTCGCACTTCTGATATCTCCAGCATCCTTTACAAGACACCTTCACAGACCTACAGAACGCTCCCCTACCATATCTTTCGATATCCGCAGCTTCGGTGCACAGTTTGAGCCCCGTTACATCTTCCGCGCAGGACGACTCGACTAGTGAGCTATTACGCTTTCTTTAAAGGGTGGCTGCTTCTAAGCCAACCTCCTAGCTGTCTATGCCTTCCCACCTCGTTTCCCACTTAACTGTGTCTTGGGGACCTTAGCTGGCGGTCTGGGTTGTTTCCCTCTTGACAATGGACGTTAGCACCCACTGTCTGTCTGCCACACTCGCACTTTCCGGTATTCAGAGTTTGCCATGGTTTGGTAAGTCGCGATGACCCCCTAGCCATAACAGTGCTTTACCCCCGGAAGTGATATGTGACGCACTACCTAAATAGTTTTCGGGGAGAACCAGCTATTTCCGGATTTGTTTAGCCTTTCACCCCTATCCACAGCTCATCCCCTAACTTTTCAACGTTAGTGGGTTCGGACCTCCAGTACCTGTTACGGCACCTTCATCCTGGCCATGGATAGATCATCCGGTTTCGGGTCTACGCCATGCTACTAAACGCCCTTATCAGACTCGCTTTCGCTACGCCTCCCCTATTCGGTTAAGCTCGCAACATAACGTAAGTCGCTGACCCATTATACAAAAGGTACGCAGTCACCCCACAAGGAGGCTCCCACTGTTTGTATGCATGCGGTTTCAGGTTCTATTTCACTCCCCTCCCGGGGTTCTTTTCGCCTTTCCCTCACGGTACTGGTTCACTATCGGTCGATCACGAGTATTTAGCCTTGGAGGATGGTCCCCCCATGTTCAGACAAGGTTTCACGTGCCCCGCCCTACTTTTCGCTAACTTAGTACCACAGCGATGTTTTCGCATACGGGGCTATCACCCACTACGGCCGGACTTTCCATTCCGTTCTGCTAACAAAGCTGCTATCACTAGCAGGCTCTTCCCCGTTCGCTCGCCACTACTTGGGGAATCTCGGTTGATTTCTTTTCCTCCGGCTACTTAGATGTTTCAGTTCACCGGGTTCGCCTCCCATACCTATGTATTCAGTATGGGATACCTCAAAGAGGTGGGTTTCCCCATTCGGATATCGGGGGATCAAAGCTTCATTGCCAGCTCCCCCCCGCTTTTCGCAGGCTTGCACGTCCTTCATCGCCTGTGATCGCCAAGGCATCCACCACATGCACTTAGTCGCTTGATCCTATAACCTTGGGGTCTCGGCAGAGACCCGGCTACAGGCAACTCATAAACTTTGTGCTGATGATTCACTAGCTGTAATGAACCATCAGATGCAATCACAACGTATCACCACCGCTCATCACGGCAGTGACACAACCTTCTTCCATTTTGTTAAAGAGCGTAGCAATTTGATTTCTCAAAAGCTAAAGATAAACATCGCTGCTTATCTTTAGGTTTTGGTGGAGGATGACGGGATCGAACCGACGACCCCCTGCTTGCAAAGCAGGTGCTCTCCCAGCTGAGCTAATCCCCCGCTGAATTCGCCTGACGAATTCATCTGATAGACGTTTGACTGGGTTTCGCTAAGCAAGCAATTCAAGGCGGAGAATCACGCCGCATACCCATGTATGCAAGTGATCCGACAACGCCGAAGTGCGCCGGTTAGCGAAAGCCAGTTGGTGGGTCTGGTTGGAATCGAACCAACGACCCCCGCCTTATCAAGACGGTGCTCTAACCGACTGAGCTACAGACCCTCGTCTGTTTGCTACTCATGAACAACCGATAAGTTGTGGGTGCCAGGATGCTTCTCTAGAAAGGAGGTGATCCAGCCGCAGGTTCCCCTACGGCTACCTTGTTACGACTTCACCCCAGTCACGAACCCCGCCGTGGTAAGCGCCCCCCTTGCGGTTAGGCTACCTACTTCTGGCGGAACCCGCTCCCATGGTGTGACGGGCGGTGTGTACAAGACCCGGGAACGTATTCACCGCAGCATGCTGATCTGCGATTACTAGCGATTCCGACTTCACGCAGGCGAGTTGCAGCCTACGATCCGGACTACGATCGGCTTTCTGGGATTGGCTCCACCTCGCGGCTTGGCAACCCTCTGTACCGACCATTGTATGACGTGTGAAGCCCTACCCATAAGGGCCATGAGGACTTGACGTCATCCCCACCTTCCTCCGGTTTGTCACCGGCAGTCTCGTTAAAGTGCCCAACTAAATGATGGCAATTAACGACAAGGGTTGCGCTCGTTGCGGGACTTAACCCAACATCTCACGACACGAGCTGACGACAGCCATGCAGCACCTGTGTTCCAGTTCTCTTTCGAGCACTCCCAAATCTCTCCGGGATTCTGAACATGTCAAGGGTAGGTAAGGTTTTTCGCGTTGCATCGAATTAATCCACATCATCCACCGCTTGTGCGGGTCCCCGTCAATTCCTTTGAGTTTTAACCTTGCGGCCGTACTCCCCAGGCGGTCAACTTCACGCGTTAGCTACGGTACTAAATGGTTTTACCCACCCAACACCTAGTTGACATCGTTTAGGGCGTGGACTACCAGGGTATCTAATCCTGTTTGCTACCCACGCTTTCGTGCATGAGCGTCAGTATCGGCCCAGGGGGCTGCCTTCGCCATCGGTGTTCCTCCACATCTCTACGCATTTCACTGCTACACGTGGAATTCCACCCCCCTCTGCCGTACTCGAGTGATGCAGTCACAAGCGCAGTTCCCAGGTTGAGCCCGGGGATTTCACGCCTGTCTTACAAAACCGCCTGCGCACGCTTTACGCCCAGTAATTCCGATTAACGCTCGCACCCTACGTATTACCGCGGCTGCTGGCACGTAGTTAGCCGGTGCTTCTTATTCCGGTACCGTCATCCACACCAGGTATTAACTGGCGCGATTTCTTCCCGGCCGAAAGAGCTTTACAACCCGAAGGCCTTCTTCACTCACGCGGCATGGCTGGATCAGGGTTGCCCCCATTGTCCAAAATTCCCCACTGCTGCCTCCCGTAGGAGTCTGGACCGTGTCTCAGTTCCAGTGTGGCGGATCATCCTCTCAGACCCGCTACAGATCGTCGCCTTGGTGAGCCTTTACCTCACCAACTAGCTAATCTGATATCGGCCGCTCAATCAGCGCAAGGTCTTGCGATCCCCTGCTTTCCTGCTCACAGAATATGCGGTATTAGCGTAACTTTCGCTACGTTATCCCCCACTGAAAGGTACGTTCCGATACTTTACTCACCCGTTCGCCACTCGCCGGCACCCGAAGGTCCGCTGCCGTTCGACTTGCATGTGTAAGGCATGCCGCCAGCGTTCAATCTGAGCCAGGATCAAACTCTTCAGTTCAATCCAACAAACTCGCAAATTCACTGACGGTAGATTTCTCTACCTCGATGGATCTCTCCATCTTTTTACAGTGCGTTTGCCTTAATACTTTTGTGTGACCAAAGTCACTTCGCATCAAGACACCCACACTTATCGGTTGTCCAATTTGTTAAAGATCAGCACTACTTTTTCCCACCGCGCCGTCGTTTCCTTCGTCAGCAGCAGAGAAGCGAGATTATGAA
>VEQD01000024.1 GCA_018883385.1 Rhodocyclaceae bacterium
TTTTTTTCTTGTTGGTGCCTCGGGTTAATGGTCAGCGGGTCTAACGTAGCCCGGAAGCGATGCTAATGGCGCCGCGCACCCATTGGTTGGCTAACAACTGGAACTTTTCGGGGGAATCGACCTCGAGCCGGAATTGTTCGCTGGAGACCAGATACACGCCTTCACCCATGAGCTTGCCGGTTTTGCTGCTGACCAGCTTGGCCTCGACCATGAGATAGGGTTTACTGCCATCAATGTTGCTGCCTTTGCCGGCGGCCTTGAGCACGGTAGAAATCGGTACCAGACGGCGGGGCCGGAATGCGTCGCCATCGAGCACAACGCCGGTGATGGCGGTGCTGAGGCGTGCCACTTGTTCACCCGGTTTGTAGCTGATTCCAAACTGTTTGCGAACCATCTGCCGCATGGTGATATCCATAGAATTGCGGATACGGTAAATGGTTTCTTCTGAAATGCCGGTTTTACCTAGATCTTTTTCGGCTGCTTGATACAGCACGATCGGATCGACCATGACCGTTTTAAAGTCACTACGCTTAAAGTCTGGTGACTGATACCGGTAAATGCGAATACCCGGTTGGGTGGCCACTTGCTTGAGGCGATCGTAATCGGCAGCATCCAAAAACTCCGATGGATCCGGACGCGAACCAAAGCCGGCACAGGCGCTCAACAGCAAGGCGAGCAGGCCCGGCAGCAGAACTCGAAGCAGACGGCTCTTGCGGGAATCGGCAGGGGGGGATTTCTGAATCATGGAATCGGTGATGGGCTGAGTCGGCAGCCAGGGATCTTCAATGCGATAATGTTGGAATTATAAGCCCTGGACACGTCTGATGCCCCGTCACTACCTGGTTACTGGCGCCGCCGGTTTTATCGGTATGCATACCGCCGAACGATTGCTTCAGCGGGGAGATACGGTTGTCGGGCTGGATAACCTCAACGACTACTATGATCCGGCGCTGAAGTTGGGGCGTCTGGACGTGCTCAACAAATACCCGGGGTTTCGCTTTATCAAAGGCGATCTAGTCAACCGCGACTTGATGACCGAGCTATTTTCCAAAGAGCAGTTTGATGGCGTGGTGCACCTGGCAGCGCAAGCCGGCGTTCGTTATTCGGTGACCCATCCGCATACCTATGCGGACTGTAACCTCACGGGCTTTCTCAATGTGCTGGAGGGCTGTCGCCAAAATCAGGTCGGGCATTTAGTGTATGCCTCCAGTTCCAGTGTTTACGGCGGCAACGAGAAAATGCCGTTTTCTGAAGCTGATAGCGTTGATCATCCCGTGAGTTTGTATGCGGCAACGAAGCGTGCCAACGAGCTGATGGCGCATAGCTACAGCCACTTGTATAACCTGCCGGTGACCGGACTACGATTTTTTACCGTTTATGGCCCCTGGGGTCGCCCCGATCAATCCCTGTTTCTGTTTGTGAGTGCCATGCTCAACAATGAACCGATCAAAGTCTTTAACGAGGGCAAGATGCGTCGCGACTTCACCTACATCGACGACATTGTCGAGGGTGTGATTCGAGTGCTCGATAAACCGGCAACGCCGGATGCCGCTTTTGATCCGCAACATCCCTTACCTCATACTGGTCGCGCGCCTTATCGTATTTTCAATATCGGCAACAGTGATCCGGTGCCGCTGATGGACTTCATCACTGCCATTGAGTCTTCGCTGGGCATGACTGCGCAGAAACACTTTTTGCCGTTGCAGGCAGGCGATGTCACAGAGACATTTGCCGACACCCGTGCGTTGGATGCCTGGGTCGGCTTTCAGCCCTCAACTTCTGTGACAGATGGGGTAGGGCGCTTTGTCGACTGGTATCGAAGTTATTACGAACGCTGATTCATCGTTGTCATCACTCTGTGATGCGGCGATGGCACACTGATTTCGTTCAATTCGGATAGCCCACATGACCATCGCTAAACCTGCGCTGTTGTGCCTGAACACGGGATCTTCCAGTGTGAAGTTCTCTCTTTACGCCGTGGATGATCATCAACCGCAACGGGTATTGAGTGGTCAGATGGAGGGGCTGCTCGGTCAACCGCGCTTCAAGGCGGTGGATGCCCAGGGCACTATTCTGGACGAACGGTGTTGGGATGCTCCCAAGCGTCGGGCCGAAGCGGTCGAAAGTATTTTAGCGTTTGTTCGCGCCCATGCGTGTGGGTATCGATTGACCGCCGTTGGGCATCGGGTCGTGCTGGGCGGGATTGAATACCCCAATGCAGTCGTCGTGAATGATGATGTGCTATCGGTTCTGGATCGGTACGTGCCAATTGTGCCAAGCCACCAGCCTGCGGAAATTGAAGCCATTCGTTTGTTATGCGAGATCGACCCGGATCTGACCCAGGTGGCCTGTTTTGATTCGGCTTTTCATCGCACCAAATCCGAACTTGCGGATATGTACGCCTTGCCACTGCGCTATCGCGACCGGGGTATCCGCCGCTGGGGTTTTCACGGCCTTTCATACGACTACATCAGTACTCAATTGCCCAAGCTTGATCCTGTGCTCGCCAATGGCAAAACGGTGGTGATGCACCTCGGCAGTGGTGCCAGCCTTTGTGGGCTGGTCGGAGGTCGAAGTGCTTATACATCGATGGGGTTCTCGCCGCTGGATGGGCTAATGATGGGCACGCGAACCGGATCGCTGGATCCGATGATTGCGCTTTATCTGATCCAGCAGCTGGGGATGACCGCCGCCGATGTTGAGACGCTGATCATCAAAGAATCCGGCCTACTGGGCGTCAGCGGACTCTCTAATGACATGCGAGATCTGGAAAACGCAACAACGCGAGATGCGCAGCTGGCCATTGATCTTTTTGTTTATATGTTGGCTCGAGAGACCGGTGCTGCCATGGCGGCAATCCAGGGTCTGGATGGTATTGTTTTTACCGCCGGAATCGGCGAGCATTCGGCATCGATTCGGGCGAAAGCTTGCCAGGCGCTTGCCTGGGCGGGTGTAGCCATTGACGCGTTGCTGAATCAGTCACCGGGGCCGGGTGCGTGCAAGTTGTCGACGGCCGATAGCCGTGTCGGTGTGTGGCTGATACCTACGGATGAAGAGGCCGTGATCGCCCGCGATACTTGGGCGCTTTCCCGATAATTTGCTGTCCCTTGATGGAACACGCTGCGCTTGATTATCGGGCATTGCTGACCCTGTGCCTTGTATCTTTCTGGAAAGATAGTTAATATCTCGCCATGGAAGATCAAGAACACATGCATGCATGGGCAGTCGGGCATGACCCGTTGGTCGTGCCGCTATTCCTTAATCTGGAACGGGCGCGCAAAGTGGCGCATGCCCGGGCGCGGGCCGTATGGGATCAGCACGGTCTGACCCCGGCCGAGTTTGATGTTTTGGCGACGCTGCGTAATGCCGAGACCCCCTATGAGCTGACCCCGGGTCAGATTCAGGACCGTGTGCTGATTACCTCGGGCGGTCTCACCAAGGTCATCCATCTACTCGAAGAAAAGAATTACGTCGAACGATCTGTGGCGCGTAACGATAACCGTGTCAAACCCGTTCGTCTGACGGCAGCGGGTAATCGTTGTGTCACCAAAGCCATGAAAGATATTGTCATCATGACCCGCGACTGGATGAAGTCGATTCTGACGCAGGACGAAATTCGCACAGCGACCAGCGTACTCAGCAAGATGGCAGAGGGGTGATGCGCTATGCCAAGCATGTATAAAGCGCTAGGTGGTGCGGTCATCCTGATCTCTTTGCTGGCAGCGTGCGCGCCAATGCCAACGCTAAGCCCGGTTGCCGATGCGCGCTCGCCGGAATCTTTTGAAAGCAGTCAGACATTCAAGGCGCCCGAATCCGAGTGGCCGACCGACCGCTGGTGGGAGAAATACAAAGACCCGCAGTTGAATCAGCTGATAGAAGAGGGTTTGGCCGACGCACCAGATTTAAAAGCGGCTCAGGCCCGTTTGCGTCGGGCAGAGTCCCTGTCACAGTCGGTGGGCTCTGTGCTGTATCCGCAATTGACGATGAATGGCACGATCTTCGGCCAGGAAAATAGTATCAACTACACCGTGCCGGCACCCTTTACCCCGCAGGGCTGGTACTCCTACGGACAGGGCACACTGAACTTTAATTGGGAAATCGACTTCTGGGGTAAGAACCGCGCCGCCCTGGGTGCGGCGGTATCAGAGAGCCAGGCGCGTCGTGCCGAGGTGGCACAGGCGCGTTTGATGCTAACAACAGCGATTGCCCGCACCTATGCCGACCTGGCCAGGCTGGTGGCCGATCGCGTCACCGCGGAAAAAGCGCTCGATATCCGTCGCAAGACCTGGATTCTGTTTAATGAACGTCAGCAGCAAGGGCTGGAGAATATCGGTCCAGTCAGCCAAGCAGCCGGAAAAATGCATTTGGCCGAGAATGAACTGGTGCAGATCAACGTTCGGATGGCCGAGACACGTAACCGATTGGCGGCGCTGGTCGGCGCTGGTCCGGATCGCGGTCTGAAGATTCAACCCCCCAACACCCTGTTGCAGGTTCGCTATGCGCTGCCGTCAGACATCGGCATCAATCTGGTGGGGCGTCGTCCGGATATTGTGGCGACGCGTTGGCAGGCCGAAGCAGGGCAGAATCGCATCGAAAACCGCAAGGCCTTGTTTTATCCCAACATCAACATTCTCGCCTTTGTAGGCGGTCAGTCACTGGGGATGAACCGGCTGATCGAATCAGGTTCTTACATGAGCAATGCAGGGCCCGCGCTGTATCTGCCGATCTTTCTCGGTGGAAAATTGCGTGCCGATCTTGCCGCAGCACAGGCCGAATACGATGAGAACGTCGCCAACTATGAAAAAACCTTGTTACAGGCGCTCAATGAAGTGGCTGATGTGGCTGCAGGTCTGAAGCAACTGCAAAAGCAGATTGATCTGGCGGATCAAAGTGTGGCCGCTCAAAACAAGGGGCTGCAGGTGGCGAGCAATCGTTACCGGGGGGGTCTGGCCAATTACCTGGATGTCTTGATTGCAGAAGATGAGCTGCTGACCAGTTGGCGCGTGCAGACCGATATGCAGACACGGGCATTCATCCTGGATGTTGCCATGATCAAAGCACTGGGGGGGGGTTATCAGACCAGCGCCGCCCAGGACCGACAAGATATCAAGAAAACAGAGGAGTTCCCCCGGTGAGCCGAAAACAACAGATCGTCAGCAAGATTGCTGAACGTAAAAAAGCATTCAGCATTCTCGGTGGGGTCGTTGCTGTTGCGACCATTGCCATGGTGCTTTATTGGGCGCTCTATGGATCACGCTATATAAGTACCGATAATGCCTACACGGCCGCTGAAATCGCCCAGGTCACGCCAGAAATTGATGGCACCATTGCCGCAGTCAATGTGGTGGATACCAATCGTGTGGCCAAGGGCGATGTGCTCGTCCAGATTGATCCCCGGGATATGCAGGTCGCCTATGACAAGGCCAAAGCGAATTATGATCGCGCCAAGATCGATTACGATCGGCGCAAGGCCTTGTCGACCTCAGGTTCGGTATCGGCTGACGAGCTCACCCGCTCGGAAAACGATCTGGCCTTAACCAGCGCTACTTTCCGTGAGGCGACCCTGAACCTGGAGCGCACCACCTTACGGGCGCCCATCGATGGTGTTGTGGCCAAACGTCAGGTGCAACTCGGACAACGTGTTCGTGCAGGCGCGCCGCTGATGGTGATTGTGCCGCTGGAAAATCTGCATGTGGACGCCAACTTTAAAGAAAGCGAACTCGAAAAAATTCGCGTAGGACAAAAAGTTCGCCTTACGGCAGATCTGTACGGCAGTCGCGTGGTCTATCAAGGCGTCGTCGATGGTTTCTCCGGTGGCACCGGCGCTGCGTTTGCGGCTATCCCGGCTCAGAACGCCACGGGTAACTGGATCAAGGTCGTTCAGCGGGTGCCTGTCCGCATTCGATTGGTACCTGAAGAGCTGATGGCGAATCCACTCAGCGTCGGGGTGTCCATGCGGGTGCGTGTCGATACGCGGAGTGACTGATGTCGACTAAAGACAGCCAACTGGCGCCCCTGACCGGTTGGCAATTGTGGGCAGCGGCATTCTTTTTGTCGATGGCGAATCTGATCGCCATTCTGGACATGACCATTGCCAACGTGTCTGTACTCACCATTGCCGGTGGGTTAGCGGTGACGCCCACACAGGGCACCTGGGTGATTACCTCCTACGCGGTAGCCGAGGCTATTACGGTGCCGCTCACGGGGTGGTTTACCGAGCGCTATGGTTCGGTCAAGGTCTTCGTAGTGGCCATGGCAGCATTTGGCATCTTCTCCGGACTGGCCGGCATGTCGTCGTCATTGGGTTTTCTGGTATTTGCCCGCGTACTGCAAGGCATGGCGGGCGGCCCGTTGATGCCTTTGTCCCAAACCTTGCTGTTGCGGATATTCCCTAAAGAGAAGGCGGGGGCTGCCACGGGGATCTGGGCGATGACTACGCTCATCGGCCCGGTATTAGGCCCAATACTTGGTGGGTGGATTTGTGACAACTACACCTGGCCCTGGATTTTTCTGATCAACTTGCCAATTGCCGCCGCCTGCGCCTGGATCTGCTGGAAGGTCTTGCGGCGATACGAAACCAAGATCATCCGTAAACCGATCGACACCGTGGGTTTTGTCCTGCTGGTAATCTGGGTCGGTGCGCTTCAGATCATGCTGGATGAAGGAAAAAATCTGGACTGGTTTACGTCGCCCATGATTGTTGGTTTGGCGATTGTGGCCGTGGTCGGCTTTGTGGCGTTTCTGATCTGGGAGTTTACTGCAGCGCATCCGATTGTCGATCTTAGAGTCTTCCGGCATCGGGGCTTTTCAGCGGCGGTGATCACCATCTCACTGACCTTTGCCGGATTTTTCGCGGCCAATGTGCTGACACCATTATGGTTGCAAAGTTTCATGGCCTATACCGCCACCGATGCGGGTATGACGACTGCCTGGATTGGCATAACCGCATTCTTGGTGGCGCCGGCCGTCGCTGCCATGTCCATGAAAATGGACCCGCGCAAACTCGTTTTTTATGGAATTGTCTGGCTGGGGGTGATTACCCTCTATCGTACCGTAGCGACCACGAATATGACCTATTGGGATGTTGCCTTGCCTTTGATGTTGCTGGGGCTCGGGATGCCGTTCTTCTTCATTCCATCGACGGCTGCGGCGTTGGGCAGCGTTGATGAAGAAGAGACCAATTCTGCCGCAGGTCTGATGAATTTTATGCGTACGTTGTCTGGCGCGATTGCGACCTCGATGGTGACCACATACTGGGAAGATGAGATCACGCGCCACCGAGCGGATCTGGTCGGCATCATTGACCCGGGGCAAGTCATTGCCAATGAACTCAGCAGCCAGGGCATGTCAGACGCACAGGTACTTCTCGTTCTGGAGCGGATGGTCGTCGAACAGAGTGTGATGCTCGCGACCAATGAACTGATGCTGGTGGTGGCACTGATTTTGATCGCATCGGCTTTTTTCATCTGGCTGGTGCCCAAACCCGCCCGAAGCATCGACCCATCTGCCATGCATTAGTTATACAGCCGGCAGTGCCCCTCGGCTATGAGGCTTTTGAGGTGATTTCGGGGTCACCGTGACCGAGACATCGAGGGAATGTTCTCCACCCCCGATCACGACCCCGCGCAGTGGAATGACATCGCCAAAATCTCGGCCGCAGGCGAGTGTGACAAATTCGTCCGTCACGGCTTTGCCATTGGTGGGGTCGAGCCCCAGCCAACCATGACCCGGACACCAGGCCTCAACCCAGGCATGCGTCGCATCAGCACCCACGAGCCTGGGCTGCCCCTCAGGTGGGTGCGTCAGGATATAGCCGCTCACATAGCGTGCCGGTATCCCCAAGCTGCGCAAAGCGCCAATCATCGCATGGCTGAAATCCTGACAGACCCCTCGCTTATGTTCAAACACGGTGCGCAATGGTGTATCGACGGTTGTGGCATCGGGGTCGAATATAAATTCCTGGTGAAGGGCGTACGTCATTGCCAGTAATTGTTCATGCAAGGGCGCACCGCTTCGGTTGATGTGGTCGCGTGCCCAGATCGACGCCTCTGCTAATGCGGGGATCATTGGCGAATCCACGAGATAGGGTGCGCAGTTCAGTGCAAACTCGGTGCCGCGTTGGTCGGCCGGATCAAATGTCCGCCGCGCTAGGCTTTTTCCGGTCCACTCAGGGCTGGCATCAGGCCACTGCGGTGCGCGGACGGCAACTTTCATGTTGACGCGTACATCAAGTAAGCGGTGGGGTGTCTGGATGCTGAACTCACGGTACTGGTTACCAAAAAAGTCAGTCCCTTCAGAAGATTCTGACAGAGGTTGGTTCACAGTGAGGGTGCAGTGCTCGACGCGCTGATCAGCATGTGACATGGGTATCAGATGTGCCCGATGACGGGCGCTGGTCACAGAATAGGCGTAACAATACTCAGTGTCATGCCGAATCTCGTAACGCTGCCAGCCTCGGGCGTCTTTTTGGTCGGACATTAGACGGTCATCGCGTGCTCGCTCACGCTGAAGTAACGTGTCGCTAGGAGATCGCTCAGCGCAATGATTTCAAGACGCTGGTCCGCAAGCGCCAGTTGTAATTCCGGGGTTTCCGGTAGGCCTTCAGCTTCCCAGGTGTTCAATCGGTCCGAGGTCTTTTCTAGGCCGATCAGTGTGACGCCGGTTTCTTGTGCAAGTCGTTCGAGCGCTTGTCGAACCCCATCGATCTGAAAGCGAAGTGAGCGGGGACTGGTGCTATCCAGCAGCACAATGTCACGAACAGCTGGCCAGCTCGCGATGCCCGTCGTCTGACTCCGAAACGACCCCGAGGAATCCGTCAGATCCAGCAACCACTCAAGTGGTTGTTGGGTCTCGCCAGCCGTACTAACAGACTGTAACTGCGTCACAGTGACCTCAAGCGCGGATGTGAGTAACACCAGGCGCTCCATCCGCCGTCCCAGGGACAAAAAACGCCAGCCGGCATCCCGATTCATCGCATCTAGTGCAAACCCGGATAATGTGGCCAGGCTTGAGACCGCGCGATCCAGCCACACCAGCGTAGGACCCAGCGTCATATTTTCAGCCAAGGCCTGATCGTTAACCAGCCGATTGAGCGCACGCCAGTGATCGTGTGATAACCGATCTCTTAAAGAGAACGCGACGCGCCCGAGTTGTCCTAGTGTTTCTGCCAGCCCTTGCCGATAGTGAGGATGCGTCGCACATTGAATCAACTGTTCCACAGGAACACGAGTGACCCTGGTTTCGCCCTCTGGCAGTGCTATGAGGCCATAACGCCACGTCAGCTCATGTAAGGCAGTAATGTTATGTCGCCGTGCATGGTGTAAGCGCTCGCTCAAGGTCTGGCGCAAAAGGCGTGTCATACCCTCGGCGCGTTCGGTGTAGCGACCCATCCAGAACAGATTTTCGGCAAGGCGTGATGGGATCCCCGTATGGATTGCCGGGTAGGGTGTGTCGGCCTTGGGCTCGAACGATAACTCTTCATTATTGCCGGGCTGCAGCACCCAGGTATCCTTGGAGGCCCCCCCACGCTGCATGGAAACTACCCGTGCATCGCGATGGGATTCGACCCGGGTGAGACCGCCCGGCATCACCTCGTAACCCTGGACGCCGGCAACTGCAAAAGCACGTAAACCGACTGAGCGCGATTCAAGCTGTATCGACCCCGGGCGGCGATTGAGAACGGGTGCCTGAGATAGACGTACCCACTCCTGTGCTACAAAGCGATCGGGGCTAGACTCGATTTGAGAAAGTAATGCGGTGCGATCAGTGGCGTCGAGATCCTGGCCGAAGATTGGCGAGAAGTCGCTGTGACCATGAACCGATTTGATGACCAGATCATCCAGATGCGAGCGCACATAATCCATGGCGGCTGCCTCACCACACCACCAGGTGGCGACGGACGGCAGTGCCAATTCTTCACCCAGCAGGAAGCGACAAGCCGCCGGTAGAAATCCTTGCAAGGCAACCGATTCGACGACGCCCGCGCCCAAGGCGTTGGCCATCAGCACCGTACCCCGCCGGGCGCAATCTGCTAGTCCGGCGATGCCAAGGGCCGAGTCACTGCGTAGCTCCAGTGGATCACAGTAGGCATCATCCTGGCGTCGGAGAATGGCATGCACGCGTTGGAGGCCTGCGATGGTCTTAAGCCAGACGCAACCATCGCGTACGACCAAATCGCCCCCTTCTACCAATGGAAACCCCAGATAGCGAGCGAGTAGCGAATGCTCGTAATAGGTTTCGTTGAGGGGGCCAGGCGTGAGTACCACCATTCGTGGTGACGCTTCGCCACACGGGGCATGAAAGGCCAATGACTCACGCAAGGATGTAAAGAATCCGGTCAGCGATGCGATGGGCATTTGTGCCAATAGCTCGGGAAACGCCCGCGTCATGATCAAGCGGTTTTCAAGCGTGTAACCAGCGCCCGACGGTGCCTGCGTGCGGTCGCCGACGACCCACCAGCGTCCATCAGGCGAGCGCAGCAAGTCTGCTGCATAGCTGTGTAGAAAAATTCCGCCCGGGGCTTGTGTGCCAAATGCCGCGGGCAACCAACCGCCGGCACCGTAAATCACTTCGGGTGGAATAATGCCCTCTTGCAGCAGCTTCTGAGGACCGTACACATCGGCCATAATCTGATTAAGAAGGCGCGCGCGCTGAGCCAGGCCGTAAGAAAGCGCGGTCCATTCCTCCTCAGGCAGCACCAGCGGCAACTCATCCAGTGCCCAAGGTCGGTCGCGACCCTGGGGGTCGGCGTAGATGGTGTAGGTAATGCCTTCGTCACGGATATGCTGTTGTGCACTGGCCAGCCGGGATTCAATGTCGACGGCGCGAACGCTGCCAAGAAGATCCAGCACGGGAAGCCAGTGGCTGCGTACCGAACCATCGGCAGTACAGAGCTCATCAAATCGTTCTGCAGTGGTACGTCGGTTGTACCCGGCGAGCAACGGCGCTTTTGTTCGAGAGGGTGGTTCGACAACACGCATGTAATGAAGCCGGTTTGGGTCAATCAGGTTAAACGCAAATCCAGCGTTAACGGGAAGTCGGGATTGAGATGCCGCTTATCAACCCGAACCTCTCCCGGAGTATGACCGATGCGGAAGAAGCGCGCCAGACGCCGTGCCTCTGCTTCATAGGCGTTGACTGGGAACGTGTCGTAATTTCGACCGCCCGGGTGCGCTACATGATATTGACACCCGCCCAGCGATCGGTGCATCCAGGTATCCACCAAATCGAATGTGAGGGGCGCATGGATGCCGATCGTGGGATGCAAACAATTTGGCGGTTGCCAGGCGCGGTAACGGACACCAGCAACGAATTCTCCCTGCACCCCCGTCGGATGCAGCGGTACGGCTTCACCATTGCAGGT
Organism: Rhodocyclaceae bacterium; assembly: GCA_018883385.1. Taxonomy (GTDB): domain Bacteria; phylum Pseudomonadota; class Gammaproteobacteria; order Burkholderiales; family Rhodocyclaceae; genus Fluviibacter. The sequence continues at coordinate 11,363 of VEQD01000024.1, forward strand.
GACCACATGACGTCCCTCGATGAATCCGTTGACCTTGACCTGGATGCGCTCCAGCGAAGAATCGACATAACGTACGGTGCCACCCGGTGCCCCTTCTTCACCCATGACGTGCCATGGTTCCAGCGCCATCCGCAGATCCATATGGACGTTGTGAACATCCATGTCGCCAATATGCGGGAAACGAAATTCGAAGTGCGGGGCAAACCATTCGCTTTTGAAAGCGTAACCAGACTGATTGAGTTCTTCGATCACATCGCAGAGATCGTCCCAAACGAAGTGCGGCAACATAAATCGATCGTGCAAACCAGTACCCCAACGTATCAGGCTAGACGGTTGATAGGGTGTCTGCCAAAAACGGGCAATCAGTGCCCGCATCAGGAGTTGTTGCGCCAGACTCATGCGGGCATGCGGTGGCATCTCGAAGGCGCGCATTTCAAGCAGGCCCAGCCGACCTGTCGCGCTATCCGGCGAATAGAGTTTATCGATACAGAACTCGGCACGGTGTGTATTGCCGGTGACGTCAACCAGCAGATTACGCAGCACGCGGTCGATCATCCAGGGTGGCACGTTGTTAAACAGTGCGTTCTGACGGCGTAGCTCTTCAAAAGCGACTTCGAGTTCGCGTACGGATTCATGGCGGGCTTCGTCAACGCGCGGCGCCTGGCTGGTCGGCCCGATAAAGAGGCCTGAGAAGAGATACGATAGCGCCGGATGGTTGTGCCAATACGCCACCATGCTGGCCAGGACGTCCGGCCGCCGCAGGAAGGGCGAATCGTTGGGCGTTGCACCCCCCAGTACGAAGTGATTACCGCCACCGGTACCCGTATGTCGGCCATCGAGCATGAACTTCTCAGTCGACAAGCGTGTCTGATGTGCCGCTTCGTACAGGAAATTGGTGTGTCGGGTGAGTTCTTGCCAGCTGCTGGCCGGTTGAACGTTCACTTCGATAACGCCTGGATCCGGTGTGACGCGCAACACGGTCAGGCGCATGTCGCGCGGTGGTTCGTAACCCTCGATAATGACCGGTAGACCCATAGATTCGGCCGTCGCCTCTACAGCAGCCAGGACTTCCAGATAGTCTTCGAGACACACCGTGGGTGGCATAAAGATGTAGAGCTTGCCGTTACGCGGTTCGGCACACATTGTCGTACGCGTGATCCATCCGGCCGATTCGAACATTTGTGGTTTTTTGAGCGCTGACAGGGGGTCGCTGCCGATCGAAAGGCGTACATCACTAGGTGCCTTGTCGGCAGCCGACGTCGTCGAACCGCTTACCCGAACGCGTAATTGTGTGTGGGTCGGTAAGGATGGCTGAGCAACCGTCGGATCGGGCGGGTTGATGTACGGAAAATCGCCTCGGTTGCACCAAGGCTGCGAATCCAGCGGCAGACGATAGCCGATGGCCGAGTCCCCCGGAATCAGATAGCAACGTTCGTCGCGCAGAAACCACGGACCGCTCTGCCAACGATCAGCGCCATAAGCGCGTGCAATGGGCAACGCGTGGCCAATGACTTGATCCAGCCCCTGCATGTAGACTTTGCGCAGACGATCGCGTTCCAGTTCGTCATTGAGCCGCGAGTCGAAGGGGTCGACGTTTTCCGGTAAACGGCGTTCGCGCCACAGGTAGTACCAGACGTCTTCGAAAGCAGGAAAGACCCACTTGGGATGGACGCCAAGCCTTTCTGCAACGCCCTTGAGAAAGGCTTCTGCATCTTCAGCGGTAACGCCATAGTCGATGGATTCGTCCGCCACTAGATTTGGATTCAACCAGAGCGGTTCTCCGTCTTTACGCCAGAAGATGTTCAATGACCAGCGAGGCAGTTGTTCACCGGGATACCACTTACCCTGGCCGTAATGGCGTAATCCGTGCGGGGCATATTCATGACGCAGTTTGTCGAGCAGTGATGCGCCCAGAATGCGCTTGCTCGGACCCATCGCCTCGGTGTTCCATTCGGCACCATCACGGTCGTCGACCGAAACAAACGTCGGTTCGCCGCCCTGCGTCAAGCGCACATCCAGTCGTTGCAAGTCGGCGTCAACCTGACCACCCATTGCATCGATTTGAAACCAGGACGCCTCTGTATAGGGTTTGGTGACGCGCGGCGCCTCCCAAATCCGCGTGACTTGCATGCTATGTTCGAATTCGCATTCACACTCATCCAGCGCACCCGATACCGGCGCTGCCGAGCCCGGATCGGGCGAACAGGCCACCGGAATATGACCTTCGCCGGCCATCAGCCCCGAGGTCGGGTCAAAGCCGATCCAGCCGGCGCCCGGCAGATAGACCTCGCACCAGGCATGCAAATCGGTGAAATCTACCTCCGGTCCGGAGGGGCCATCGAGAGATTTGATATCCGGCGCCAATTGGACGAGATAACCGGAAACGAAGCGCGCGGCAAATCCCAGATGACGTAATATCTGAACCAGCAACCAGGCCGAGTCGCGGCACGAACCAGAGCGCTTGGTCAGCGTTGCTTCTGGCGTCTGTACGCCCGGTTCCAGGCGAATGGTGTACTGGATGTCCTGCTGCAGACGCTGATTGAGTCCAACCAGGAAATCGATAGTCCGCACCTTCTCATGCGGAATCGTTGATAGATAGGCTCTGAATTTTGGTGTTGGCGTCAGACAAGCCCGATAGGGTTGTAACTCGTGCGCCTGTTCTGCGGGATAAGAAAACGGAAAGTTTTCTGCCTCGGGTTCCAGAAAGAAATCGAAGGGGTTGTGAACCGCCATTTCAGCGACGAAATCGACTTCGATACGAAACTCGGTGGTCTTTTCGGGAAAGACCATGCGCGCCAGATAGTTGGCCTGCGGGTCCTGTTGCCAGTTGATGAAGTGTTCGCCGGGTACGACGCGCATCGAGTAGCTAAGAATGCGTGTGCGCGCGTGCGGGCAGGGCCGCAACCGAATGATCTGGGGTCCTAGATTAATAGGATGATCATAACGGTAGTGGGTGACATGATTGAGGGCAACATGGATTGACACAGCACAACTCCGAAGCGGTCATGGGGGATACCTTCCATGACGCAAAAGCTGTGCCAACCGACCGCTACTGTTGGCCGGCCAGTGTCTGGATCGAATGGGTCGGTCGGGTTTCGGCAGAGGTGCCCACGCGCAGCGACACCAGACGGGCTTCTTCGGCGCTTGTTTCGGTCCAAACGGGATTAGGCAACGCGCTGAAAACTTCTTTGAGTTTTTCGCCCCAGGTATTATGAATTTGGTCGAAATAGGCGTTTGTGGCGTCGATGTGGCTGAAATGCGTGATCTCCAGCGCGCCGGTCTTGTAAACCAGCATATCAAGGGGCAAACCCACCGACAGGTTGGAGCGCAGTGTCGAGTCCATAGACACTAGGGCGCATTTGGCAGCATCGCCCAATGAAGTTTCGGGGCGAATGACCCGATCCAGAATCGGCTTACCGTATTTCGATTCGCCGATTTGAAGATAAGGCTTCTCTTCGGCACATTCAATAAAGTTGCCTGCTGAATACACCTCAAAAATGCGACAGCGTTCGGTGCCGATCTGGCCACCGACGATTAGACTGCAATTGAAGTCGATGCCAAACTGTTGTAAGGCTTTGGCGTCGCGGTGGTACACAAAACGCACCGCTTCACCCACACACTGCGCAACTTCGTACATGGAGTTGGCCGCCAAAATGCCTTTTTCACTTTCCAGCGTTTCTGCCAGGTACTGACGTACCGCCTGGGTAATTGCCAGATTGCCTGCCGACATCATGACCACGAGCCGATCCCCTGGCCGCTCGACGATACTCATCTTGCGAAACGTGCTGATTTGATCGATCCCCGCGTTGGTTCGGGCATCGGATAGAAAGACCAGACCGGCGTTGAGTCGAAGTGCTACACAGTAAGTCATAGGGGTCGTTAGATTAGATAACCAGGAAATCCTGACGCATTCTAACGCCCAGATCGTCGATATCGGCAAGCAATTGCGTCAACCAACCATGTAGACCCTCCTCGACAATCTCGTCCATGGTGAGATAGCGAAGCGTCGAAGCCAGTTTACCGGCACGGCGTCGGGTTTCTGACGAGTTACCGTTACCGACCAGCTGCAGATTCGCTACCACCTCATTCATGCAGGATGCGATGGAGCGGGGCATATCCGGATTCAAGATCAGTAGCTCAGCCACGCGGGTGCCTGTGATCGTGTCGCGGTAAACCTTACGATAGGCCTCGAAAGCCGATAGCGAACGCAAGACGGCCTCCCAATGGTAAAACTCGCGCACTGCATAATCGGGGTCGTCCGGGTCGAGGATGCCGGCATGGGCATCTTGGGTTTCGATCTGGTGAAAACGCAGGTCGATCATGCGTGCGGTGCTATCGGTACGTTCGAGAAATGTGCCTAATCGAATGAAACGGAACGCCTCATCCTTGATCATGGTGCCGATCGTGATGCCGCGCGACAGATGCGAGCGCAGCTGCACCCATTCAAAGAATTTGCCCGGTTCAATGAGCGGCAATCCATTATCGCAAAGCTTGAGAAACTCTAACCAGGTTGCATTTGTTGTTTCCCAAAGCCCGGTCGTGATCTGACCGCGAACTGCGCGGGCATTTTCTCGGGCGTTGTGCAGACTGCTCCAGATCGACGAGGGGTTTTCTTCGTCCAGCACCATGAATCGGATCACCGACTCCGGGTTTACATCCCCAAATTTATCCTGATAGACCGGTAAAAGCTCGGCAAGCCCCAACATCCCGGCCAGGCTGGCTTCCGCCTCGCGCTGCTGGCCCGGCAACAGCGATTGCTGGAGACCGATGTCGATCAGTCGAGCTGTGTTTTCGGCACGTTCGGTATAGCGTGCCATCCAGTACAGACTATCAGCGGTGCGGGAAAGCATGGGACTTCCTTAGAGTAACAACATGAATGTCATGAGATTGATTAGTCGCTCAGTCAGCAGCGACCCAGGTGTCTTTGGTGCCGCCACCCTGTGAGGAGTTGACGACGAGCGATCCTTCCTTGAGTGCCACCCGCGTCAGACCGCCCGGTACCATACGAACACCGGTTGGTGAACTCAGTACGAAGGGGCGCAGGTCGATATGGCGAGGCGCAATGCCGCTCTCGACCATGGTCGGGCAGGTCGAAAGCGACAAGGTTGGCTGGGCGATATAAGCATCCGGGTGGGCAATCAGCTTGGCACGGAACTCGGCGATTTCCGCACGCGAGGCGGCGGGCCCGATGAGCATGCCGTAACCACCTGCACCATGCACCTCTTTGACGACCAGCTTTTCGAGATTGTCGAGCACGTACTTTAAAGAATCGCTTTCGGAGCAGATATGTGTCGGCACGTTGTGCAGAATCGGCTCCTGCCCCAGGTAGAAACGGATCATATCGGGCACGTAGGGGTAGATCGACTTATCATCGGCGACGCCCGTGCCGATGGCATTGGCCAGCGTGACACGACCGGCACGGTAAGCCCGCATCAGCCCAGGAACGCCAAGCATGGAGTCTTTGTTAAAGACCTCAGGATCCAGGAAATCGTCGTCGATGCGACGATAAATGACGTCTACGCGCTTTTTGCCGTGCGTTGTCTGCATGAAGACCGTATCGTCATCGACCATCAGGTCTTTACCTTCGACGAGTTCCACCCCCATTTGCTGGGCAAGGAAGGCATGCTCGAAATAAGCCGAGTTATAGAGCCCCGGCGTGAGGACGACCACCATGGGGTCTTCTAATCCATCGGGCGCCCCTTGGCGAAGAGTTTCAAGCAACAGATCGGGATAATGCGCCACCGGTGCGATGCGGTGCGATCCGAACAGATCCGGAAATAACCGCATCATCATCTTGCGGTTTTCCAGCATGTAAGACACGCCGGACGGGACGCGCAAGTTGTCTTCCAGCACATACCACTCGTTTTCGCCAACACAGACCAGGTCGATACCGGCAATCATGGCATAAATGCCTGACGGCACGTTCAGTTCCAGCATTTCCTTGCGAAACTGTGCATTAGCGAGAACGCGATTGGCCGGCACGATGCCGGCGCGCAAAATGTCTCCCCGCCCGTATACGTCTTTCAGGAAAAGGTTCAGCGCTTGTACGCGTTGCGTCAACCCTTTTTCAAGACGTGCCCAATGTGATGCGGGAATGATGCGTGGCACCAGATCGAAGGGGATTAGGCGTTCGGTGCCGACATCGTCGCCATAGACCGAGAAAGTGATCCCCACCTGACGGAAGAGATGATCGGCCTCGGCCTTTTTGCCTTCGAGAAATCCCGATGCCCGTGCCGTCTTCCAGGCATCAAACCCCTTGTAGTGCGGACGGACTGCACCATTTTCCAGCAACATTTCGTCAAACATGATCTTCCTCACCAATCCGGATGGATTACGCATCAATCAATACAAGAACTGTGCCAACATCCGATACCTCGTCCAAGCGAGGCATTAATCACTGGCAATTGCTTCTGGCGCGGTCATTCCCGATGAAAACGCCCCCCGCTGGTGCACAAAACAGGCTGTGCACCAGGGTGGGGCTTTGCGGGCAAGTTTTTACAACGCCGACGTCTGAAGGCACAGTGGACATTGGCGTGCTCCATTGATTTACAATGGGGCGCACACAAAGGAGGCAGATCATGAAAAAACTCATCACCTTTTTGGCAGGTTGTACCATGGCATTAGCGGCCAGCGCAGATATGCTTGAGTGCACCGTCACTGACAAAACCGAAAACGGTCGGGAATACACGAAACAGCAAGTGGCTGCCGGCAAGTACAGCTACAAACTGGACAACGATGATCAGAAACCTAAACTGACCCGTTGTGCCTATTCGGCAAAGGTCAAAAAGGTTGTCTGTTCCAATATCCGTATTGAACGGATCGGTACCGAACCGGATGACCAGCTCAAACGCTTCTATTACAACCGTGCTCAAAGTAACTTCCACCTGAAGCAGGGTTATGCCTTCAAAGACAACATGACCGACAAGAGTTTCAACTTTGGCGTTTGCGAAGCGGTGAAGAAGTAACAAGTTGTTTTCAAGATCGGGCTAAGCGTGGGTGCGCCTCGGACAAACAATCGATTTTTTCCTGGGGTTCACAGGGATAATTTACCGAGGCGCCCATCGCTTCGAGTGTCCCTTTTAGCCGGCCTTGGCGGCTTTCTAGGTATCACGGCCCTCGATTTTTTTACCAAAGCCAATTCAACACCCTGGATTGTCGGGTCCTTCGGGGCATCCTGTATGGTGCTATTCGGGATGTCCGAGACGCCGTATGCGCAGCCCAGAAATGTGATTGTCGGCCACCTGATTGGTTCGGGTGTTGGACTTGCTTTTTTGTTGTTGCTAGGTGATTTCTGGTGGAGTCTACCTGTGGCTGTCTGGTGTGCGATCTCCATCATGTTGCTTACCAGAACTGTTCACCCACCAGCCGTTTCCAACCCAGTCATTGTTTTTCTCGCGCAACCACCAGCAGGATTGCTGATGCTACAAACTCTGGCTGGCGCCGTGATTCTTGTACTCCTGGCCTATGCTTACAATAACTACATTCGCCGTATTCATTACCCGCGATATTGGTAAGCGATCCATGCCCAACCTGCCTCAATTTTCCGGCGTCTTGTCATTTATTGGTCTTTTGGTGCTCTCGAATGTTTTTATGACATTCGCTTGGTACGCCCACCTAAAAAATCTGTCTGCGAGGCCGTGGTGGATAGCAGTTTTTATCAGCTGGGGGATCGCATTCTTTGAATACACCCTTCAAGTGCCAGCCAATCGGATCGGCTACCAGCAACTTTCATTGGGTCAATTGAAGATTGCGCAGGAAGTGATTACGCTTAGCGTATTTATTCCCTTTGCGCTTTTCTATATGGAAGAGCCATTCAAAATGGACTTTATTTGGGCCGGGCTATGTCTTCTGGGCGCTGTTTATTTTATGTTCCGGAGCTAATTCCCCAAAGGTGGAACAACTAGTCTTTGATCAATGTTCTCCGATAGCACGCAATAAACTGATTGTTTGAAAATTCTGAAGTGCTGCAGTTGGATGGAATAGACATGCTCCGGTTAAATAGTGTTACAGCCGTTATTGTGTGCGTCGAAGGGTTGACCTTTAGTTCCCGAAGGCGTCGAGCCAGATAATCATTGCTGATTCCCTCAATCTGATAACGACGCATCTCCGCTCCATTCAATTTGTAGACATCGGATATCGGGTGCGCGAGCATCACATCCAATATCCCGTGATGGATACCCATCTCCTCAATGTATAGTCGGATGTCACGGTTATAAGCTGCCAGTTGAAACGCATTACCTAGGTTACGGTCCGCATCGACCTCCTGAACAATTTTTCCATCTTGGTTCATCACCGTGAGCCGACCTGCATGAACGCCAATCGTCTCGGCTAATGCTGCTCTGACGACCCCGCCCATAAAAAGTAAGGCGCAGGCGCTGTCGCACTGATGTGTCACGAAGATGTGTGCCTGATGTTTGCGAAGTAAACGTCCCATTTGCATGGCAACATCGCCATCACCCCCGGGACTGTTCAGTAAAACGATCAGGCCGGCCGGAACAGGATCGCTATTCCTAAATCCCATGAGATCTGCATTCAGCTTCGACAATGCCTGCGTAGAGATTGGCCCCGAGATTCGTAGGATCTTGGGCGCAGCTGATCTGCTTTCTTCGGCGAATGCGCAGACGACATAGCATAATGTAAAAGCCGCAAAGCTCCATCGTGCCCATGTTACTAATTGCCCGATCCAGCGCTGCCAAAGAGGCCTATGGGTCATGAGCGATTCACTATCATCATAAAGTTGTGCTCAAGTCGATGGAAACGCTCAACCTATGGAGGACCATTCTACAGGGCCTGCCTAGGTGGTGGCGGTATAATTCTAGCTGCCGTCTCCGTAGTTAAATGGATATAACTTTCCCCTCCTAAGGGAAGATTAGTGGTTCGATTCCACTCGGGGACGCCA
>VEQD01000057.1 GCA_018883385.1 Rhodocyclaceae bacterium
ACTTCCATCATGCGACAGCTTGTCGATGCTGGCACGTTGTCAAACCTGCCCGGGGGTCTCAAGTCCCGTGGTCTACGTATCAAAGGGGACGACACCCCGATCGCTCCGGGCGAGTTCCGTGACGTGGACGTTGGCTCAGGATCTATCCGCGACAATATCCTGCCGCTACCCTACAAAGAACCATCAGCTACGCTGTACAACCTACTCAACACCATAGTTGAGGAAGGCCGTCGCTTCGCGGCTACGGCAGACATGAAGATCTCCGACATGAGCGCCCAAGCGCCTGTCGGCACAACGCTCGCCTTGCTGGAGCGGCAACTGAAGGTGATGACCGCTGTTCAGGCGCGCGTGCACTACGCCCTGAAGCAAGAGTTCCGCCTGATCGCCGGTCTGGTACGTGACAACTCGCCACACGCCTACGACTACGACGTGAAGTCGGAATACGGTCGCAGAGCCAAGTTCGAGGATTACAGCCACACCGACATCATCCCGGTGAGCGATCCGAACGCGGCTACACTCTCACAGCGCGTTGTCCAGTATCAAGCTGTCATGCAGATGGCTCAGCAGGCACCCCAGATTTACAACCTGCCACAACTGCACCGCCAGATGCTCAACGTCATGGGTATCAAGGATGCGGACAAGCTGGTGCCGTTGGAAGAAGACAACAAGCCTGTCGATCCGGTAACGGAGAATCAGAACGCCCTGCAAGGCAAGCCGCTGCAAGCGTTTGCGTACCAAGACCACGAGGCGCACATCAAGGTGCACCAGATGGCGATGAACGACCCACTGGTTCAGCAACTAATCGGCCAGAATCCGCAGGCTGCCATGATTCAGCAGGCCATGACTGCACACATTGCTCAGCACGTCGGCTTCGCCTACCGCCACAAGATCGCACAGGCGCTGGGTATGCCGCTGCCAGAGTACAAGCCGGAAGATGGTATGGCAGAAGACCGTGAGTACGAGCTGTCGCAGATGATGGCTCAAGCGGCTCCGATGGTGTTGGCCGAGTCTCAGAAGGTTGTTGCACAGCAGCAAGCTCAGCAGAACGCACAGGATCCGGTGCTGCAAGCGCAGTTGATGGATCAGCAGATCAAGGCTCAGGAGCTGCAACGCAAGGCACAGAAAGACCAGATGGACTTCGCCTTGGCGCAAGAGAAGCTCAAGCTGGAGGCTCAGAAGCTGGACGCTGAGACCAAGCTGACGGCCATGAAGAATCAGATCGACGCCCTCGCCAAGAAAGAAGGCCTGCGCACGAAAGCGCAGATCGACGGTACCCGACTGGGTGTGGACATTGCCAAGAGTAAGGATGAGATGGCAATTCGCCGCGCACAGCTCGCCAAGCAGCAAAACAAACCAAAGGGAGGTAAACCCGAGTGATTAACAACTTCGTAGCTGTGCTACGCGAAAAGATCCGTGAGGATATGAACAACTACGCAGATGACGTTGCAACCGGCACCTGCGCTGATTTTGGTGCGTATAAAGAACTCTGTGGCGTGATACGAGGCCTCGCCACAGCGGAGCGCCATTTACTTGATCTCGCTGAAAAACTGGAGAAAGACGATGAGTGAAATCATCATGCCCGGAGGTAACGATGGGTTGGTACTCCCGCCAGATGTAGCGGCGGAGCTGGAGGCAGAGATGAAAGACGCAACCGAGAAGGCACGACAGTTGCCGGATCCGGTAGGCTGGAAGATTCTTTGTGCAGTACCGCAGGCTGAGGACACGTTTGAGGGATCGACGATCCTGATGTCGGATGCTATGCGTAAGCAGGAAGAAATCGCTACGACCGTGCTGTTTGTGGTCAAAGTCGGCCCCGATTGCTACCAAGACAAAACCAAGTATCCGCTTGGCCCGTGGTGTAAAGAGGGTGATTTCGTCCTAGTTCGTACCTATTCCGGTACGCGTTTCAAAATTCACGGCCGTGAGTTCCGCGTGATCTATGAAGACCAAGTCGAAGCGACTGTCCAAGATCCGCGTGGCATCCTCCGCGCCGCTGCTTAAGGAGAAGTCGAATGGACGCATTTAAGTTTCCAGATGAAGACACCTCCCCCATCATGTCTGGCGCAGAGCTGGCTGATGATAAGGTCGAATTTTCGATCGAGGGTGAGGGAGAGGTGGATGTCGAGGTTGTAGACGACACCCCGCCAGAAGACAAAGGCCGTAAACCGCTCGAAAAGGACGTTGAAGAAGTTACCGACGAAGAGCTGGAAAACTACGGCGACAAGGTTAAAAAGCGGATCAGCGAGCTGAGCCATGCCCGCCACGATGAGCGACGCGCCAAAGAAGCGGTAGAGCGCCAAGCCCGTGAGCTGGAAGCCTATACGCAGCGTGTTCTGGAGGAGAATAAGCGCCTCAAAGAGTACGTCAGTAATGGTGAGCAGGTTTACGCTGGTACGTTGCTGGAATCGGCACAGGCTAAGGTCGACGCTGCCAAGCGCGCCTACAAGGAAGCCGTCGAATCCTACGACCCGGATCAGATCGTTGAAGCGCAGACCGCGTTGAACGAAGCGCAGTGGAATTTGGCTGAAGCGAAAAAATTTAAGCCAACCCCTTTACAAGCCGCTGAAGAACCGGTATATACTCAACCTACGCAGCAAGAATCTGCACGTCCAGATGATAAGACTGTCCGTTGGCAGGCTAGGAATCAGTGGTTCGGTGAAGATGACGAAATGACCGCCGTCGCCCTTGCAGCGCATAAGAAGTTGGTCGCTAACGGGGTCGACCCCCGCTCTGATGCTTATTTCGAGCGCATTGATGCTCGCATGCGTGAGTTGTACCCGGATTATTTCGGGGAAAGCCGTAAAGAGACTCGCAAGCCGGCAACTGTGGTTGCGCCATCGTCACGGTCTACCAAGGCCAAGAAGGTTGTGCTGACCAGTACCCAAGTAGCGCTAGCAAAGCGCCTTGGAGTTCCCTTAGATGTTTACGCTAAGCAAATTGCCAAAGAGGAGGCTCAAAATGGCTAATAACACCCCACGCTCCACCCGTGAATCAGAACTGCATGCTAACAACATGTACACCCCACCCTCAGTGCTCCCGGAGCCAAACCCCGAACCGGGTATGACGTTCCACTGGGTAGCAACTCATGTGATGGGTGTGGCTGATCCCACGAATGTTTCCAAGCGCTTGCGCGAAGGTTGGGTGCCGGTCAAAGCTGCCGATCATCCTGAGTGCATGGTGCCGGGCAACGCAGACGGGAACATCGAAATCGGTGGTCTTATGCTGTGTAAGATGCCCACTGAGCTGGTTCGGAAGCGTAAAGACTTCTACGATAACCAAGCTCAACAGCAGATGGATTCTGTGGATAACAGTTTCTTGAAGCAGAGCGATTCGCGTATGCCGCTGTTCAGCGAGAAATCGTCCAGCACATCGCGTAGTCGATTCGGTTCTGGATCAAAATAACCCTCTTAGGAGATTCTTATGGCTGCTACTAGCACCCCCTACGGCCTGAAGCCGATCAACCTGATCGGTGGTCAGTCCTTCAATGGTGGCGTAATCCGTCAGTTCGTCCTCTCGACGAACAACGCGGGCGCCTTCTACACCGGTGACGTTATTCAACTGTCGTCGGCTGGCAACCCGCAAGCTCTGGGCTCGACCCCGACTGCCGGCACTACCGCTGGTATCGTTGGTGTTTGCCTCGGCGTTTCGTACGTTGACCCCAACCTGAAGTACCAAGTGTTCGCCCAGTATCTGCCGGCCAACGCTATCACTGGCGGTTACACCAATGTGACCATCCACGTGTGCGATGACCCGGATCAACTGTACCAAGTTCAAGGTTCAGCCGCTTTCGGCACCCTGACCAATGGTGCTAACGGCGCTGTCGGTAAGAACGCTGCTCTGGGTAACTTCGGCGGTAACGCCACGACTGGTCTCTCGACCATCAACGTGGTTGTTGGCGCTAACGGCGGTTCGCTGGCTTCGACCAACACGCTGGCTGTCCGTATCGTTGACGTGGTTGACGCCTCGGCTAACGATGCCTACCCGGATCTGATTGTTAAGTTCAATCAGGGTGTTCATTCGTACCTGTTCTCTACTGGCGTATAAGGAGCTAACAAATGGCTATTTCACGTTCCCAGCTCCTTAAAGAGCTACTCCCCGGCCTCAACGCCCTGTTCGGCATGGAATATGCCCGCTACGGCGAAGAGCACAAAGAAATCTACGAAACCGAAACTTCGGAACGTAGCTTTGAAGAAGAAACCAAGCTGTCTGGCTTTGGCGCTGCCCCGGTAAAAACCGAAGGCTCGGCAATCAGCTATGACAACGCTCAGGAAGCCTTCACCGCTCGCTATACCCACGAAACCATTGCCCAAGGCTTCTCGATCACCGAGGAAGCTATGGAAGATAACCTGTACGACTCGCTGTCGGCTCGTTACACCAAGGCTCTGGCTCGTTCGATGGCGTACACCAAGCAAGTCAAGGCTGCCGCTGTTCTGAACAACGGCTTCAATGGCTCGTATGCTGGTGGTGATGGCGTGTCGTTGTTCGGTGTTAACTCGTCGAGCACGCGCGTTGGTCACTCGCTGGTTAGCGGTGGCGTTAACTACAACAGCCCGTCGGCTGGCGTTGATCTGAACGAAACGGCTATCGAAGCTGCTACCATTCAGATCGCTGCTTGGACTGACGAACGCGGTCTGCTGATCGCTGCTCGCCCGCGCAAGCTGGTTGTCGCTCCGTCGAACATGTTTAATGCTAAGCGTCTGCTCGGCACTGAACTGCGCGTCGC
>VEQD01000025.1 GCA_018883385.1 Rhodocyclaceae bacterium
ACACCATGAACCAGTCCGCGTTGACGCTGGAAGTCTGTCGCCGACTCGGCCTCTGAAAGTACGCACTGGCTGGCCCAAACGCGGGCTTGGCGAATTGATGAAAACCGACCTCTCAAGGTCGGTTTTTTTATGTGAAAATGGCAAAAATATTTCGGAGCCCGCCATGACCCCCATTGCCCGTCACGCCCTTTCGCTCGCCGCCATTGCCATCGCATCGCTCAGCCTCATCGCTTGCGGCAATAAAGATACGGCCCCGGTCGCCGCAGGCGAGGTGACCATCAAAATCGGCCACGCCGCACCGCTCACTGGTCCGCAAGCGCATCTGGGCAAAGACAATGAAAATGGTGCCGTCATGGCCATCGACGAACTCAATAGCCGTGGCCTCAACATCGGCGGTAACAAGGTGAAATTTGTACTGATCTCCGAAGACGATCAGGCCGATCCAAAAGCTGGCACCACCGTCGCGCAGAAGTTTGTCGATCAGAAGGTCAACGGCGTTATCGGGCACCTGAATTCGGGCACCACGATTCCGGCCTCGCGCGTCTACTCAGACGCCGGTATTCCGCAGATCACGGGCTCAGCGACCAATCCGACCTTTACCCAGCAGGGCTTCAAGACCACTTTCCGCGTCTTTGCCAATGACATTCACCAGGGTCAGGCTCTGGCACAATTTGCGACTCAAAACCTGAAGGCCAAGACCATCGCCATAGTTGATGACCGCACGGCCTATGGCCAAGGTCTGGCGGACGAATTTAAGAAAGCCGCTGAAACTGGTGGTGCCAAAATCGTTGCCCAGGAATTCACCAACGACAAGGCCACCGACTTCAAAGCCATCCTGACCAAAATCAAAGCCTCCAATCCTGACGTGCTGTTCTTCAGCGCTATGGATGCCCAAGGTGGCCCGGCGCTTAAGCAAGCGCGTGAGCTCGGCCTTAAGTCGGTCTTCCTGATCGGTGATGGTGGCTGTACGCCGGAGTTCATCAAGCTGGCCGGCAGTGCCGCCGAAGGCCAGTACTGCTCACTGCCGGGGGTGCCGCTGGAAAAAATGCCGGGCGGCACGGTCTTCAAAGAAAAGTACAAGCAGCGTTACAACCAGCAGATTCAGCTTTACGCACCTTATGTCTATGACGCGGTGATGGTCATGGCTGACGCGATGCAACGTGCCAACTCGGCCGACCCGACCAAATACCTGCCCGAAGTGGGCAAGACCCAATACCAGGGCGTGACCGCCAAAGTGATCTTCGATGCCAAAGGAGATCTCGCTTCGCCAGCCGTCTCCATCTACCAAGACAAAGGTGGCAACTGGAACTTCGTCGAAACCGTCTCTGCTTCGACCACGCCAGCGGCCGCCAAATAAGTCTCAACACACCCAATTGCCCGACCTCGGCGCAAACCCGGGCCGGGCAATTTTTGGTTCATGGATATCTTTCTCCAGCAGATCATCAACGGGGTTGTCCTCGGTAGCATCTATGCGCTCGTCGCCTTGGGCTACACCATGGTCTATGGCATCTTGGGACTGATCAACTTTGCCCACGGCGAAGTCGTCATGGTCGGTGCGCTCGTCGCCTACACGGTGATGACGGCGCTGTTGCCGACCGGGCTGCCACCGGTGTTATTGGCCCTGCTTGCGCTGCTCGTTGCTGCACCCGTCTGCATGGCACTGGCTTGGATCATCGAGCGTTACGCCTACCGTCCACTCCGTCACGCACCCAAACTGGCGCCGCTGATTAGTGCGATTGGCGTATCCATCCTGCTACAAAATTTGGCCATGATGATCTGGGGGCGTAGTTACCACGCATTCCCGGACATTTTGCCGCCGCTCCATTACGACATCGGCGGTGCGCAGATCACGCTCTTACAAGTAGTGACCATCCTCCTTGCGGCAGGCACTATGGCCGCCCTGGCCTGGCTGATCCAACGCACCGCCATGGGCCAAGCCATGCGCGCCACGGCCGAGAACCCGGCCATCGCAGCGCTGATGGGGGTTCCAGTCAACCGCATCATCACGCTCACTTTCGTGATCGGTGCTGCGCTCGCCGCGCTCGCCGGCCTGATGGTAGGCGCCAACTACTCAGTGGCGCACTACTACATGGGTTTCATGCTCGGACTTAAGGCATTCACCGCAGCGGTACTCGGGGGCATCGGTAACATTACCGGCGCCATGCTCGGTGGTCTACTGCTGGGTCTGATCGAATCGCTGGGCGGTGGTTATATCGAAGATCTCACGGGTGGGTTCCTAGGCTCTAACTATCAGGACATCTTCGCGTTCCTGGTGCTTATCAGCGTGTTGGTCTTCCGTCCTGGCGGCTTAATGGGTGAGCGCGTTTCGGAGCGCGCCTGAACGTAAAACCATATGAAAATGACCGCCCGCTTTCTTGCCCGCCTCAGCTGCCCGAAAAAAGATGGGCGTATGCACTGGTGGGTCTGGGCGCTACTGGGTATTCTGCTTGCCGTGATGCCGTGGATTGTTGCCGCCGGATTTGGCAACACCTGGTTACGTATTCTTAACTTTGCGCTCCTCTATGTGATGCTGGCCTTAGGCCTCAACATTGTGGTGGGCTTTGCCGGCCTCCTCGACATGGGCTATATCGCTTTCTACGCCGTGGGGGCTTACCTCTGGGCCTTATTGGCCAGCCCACAGTTCGGCCTGCATTGGCCAATGTGGGCCATTCTGCCGCTGGGTGCCGGCGTTGCGGGGTTATTCGGCTTACTGCTCGGCGCACCCACGCTCAAGCTTCGCGGTGATTATCTGGCTATCGTGACATTAGGCTTTGGCGAAATCATTCGCATCTTCCTCAACAACCTCAATGCCCCGGTTAACATCACCAATGGCCCGCAGGGTATTTCGGCGATCGATGCGCTGCACTTCGGCAGCGTCTCACTGGCGCGGCCGATGGATCTGGGCATCGTGACCATCCCCTCACTCGTGGCGTTCTACTATGTCTTCCTGATGGCTGCGACGGCCATCATCGGTATTGCACTACGCTTAGAACGTTCACGCGTTGGCCGCGCTTGGGCCGCCATCCGCGAAGATGAAATCGCCGCCAAAGCCTGCGGTATTAACACGCGCAACGTCAAACTCCTGGCCTTCGCCATGGGCGCCACTTTCGGCGGCGTCGCTGGCGGTCTCTTTGCCGGCTTCCAGCAATTCGTCAGTCCGGAGTCCTTTGGCTTGCTCGAATCGGTCATGGTGCTCTGTATGGTGGTGCTCGGCGGTATGGGCCACATTCCCGGCGTGATTTTTGGCGCCTTGCTGCTTACACTACTGCCGGAATTTTTCCGTCAGGTCGCCGGGCCCGTGCAACAGGCCCTCTTCGGCAAGATCTATATCGACCCCGAAAGCCTTCGCATGCTGCTCTTCGGGCTGTCGCTGGTGCTGGTGATGCGTTATCGACCCAGCGGTTTGTGGCCGTCACCGCAACGCCAGCGTGAGATCGACGATACGCAACGCGTTGATGCACCGGCGGCCATGCCGGTGCGCCATCAGTGAGCCCTGCGCCATGACCGCTCACACCCTGCTGCGCGTATCCCAGGTCGGCAAAGCTTTTGGCGGCGTCCAAGCGTTGAAAGATGTGTCGATGACGCTTAACCGCGGCGAAATCTACGGTCTTATTGGACCCAATGGCGCCGGCAAGACGACCCTGTTCAATTGCCTCACCGGGCTTTATGTGCCGGACAGCGGTGAATTCGTCTTCGATGACCAACCACTGATCAGCAGCGCACCCGACAAAACCGTACGCCAGGGCGTTGCCCGAACCTTCCAGAACATCCGCTTGTTCGCCAACATGACTGCTCTGGAAAACGTGATGGTCGGCCGCCATGCACGTCTGCGCAGCAACATCATTAGCGATATCCTGCGCACGCCATTTAACCGCCGTGAAGAACAAACGACCGAAGACCAGGCCTTGCAACTTATGCGCTATGTCGGTATCGCACATCGCGCACATGATCTGGCCAAACATCTTTCCTACGGCGATCAACGCCGCCTGGAGATTGCCCGAGCCCTAGCCACCCAGCCCAAGCTGTTGTGCCTCGATGAGCCGGCCGCTGGCATGAACGCCAACGAAACAGACGGGCTACGCCAACTGATTGAGATGATTCGCTTGGATGGCATCAGCGTGCTACTCATCGAACATGACGTACAACTGGTCATGGGACTGTGTGATCGCATCGCCGTCCTCGACTACGGCGAACTCATCTGCGAAGACATTCCATCGGTTGTACAAAAACACCCGCGCGTCATCGAAGCCTATCTGGGGAGTGGCGCCCATGCTTGAAGTCCGCGACCTTCATCTGCACTACGGCGGCATTCAAGCCGTTAAGGGCATCAGCTTTAGCGTCGGGCAAGGCGAACTGGTGGCGCTCATCGGCGCTAACGGCGCGGGCAAAACCTCAACACTCAAAGCACTGGCGCGTATGTTGCCCCAGGCTACCGGCCGAGTGCACTTGAATCCCGTCGATGGGCCGGCCATCGATCTGATGCGCCTTCCAGCACACGAACTGGTTACCCACGGTGTGGCGCTTGTGCCCGAAGGTCGTGGCGTCTTCGCCCGCCAGACGGTTTTGGAGAATCTCAAACTCGGTGCATTCCGCGTCCAAGACCGCCATCTCGTTCAGCAACGCCTCGATGAGCTACTGGAACGTCTGCCACGTCTGAAAGAACGCGCCTCCCAATTGGCCGGGACGCTCTCGGGCGGCGAACAACAGATGCTGGCGATTGCGCGCGCATTGATGTCGGCACCCAAGCTACTTCTACTCGACGAGCCGTCGATGGGCCTTGCCCCCATCATGGTCGACCGTATCTTCGAACTGATCACCGCGGCCCGCGATAGCGGCGTTAGCATCCTCCTTGTCGAACAGAATGCTCGCCTTGCCCTCAAGGTTAGTCACCGTGCTTACGTGCTCGAATCGGGGCGCATCACCCTAACAGGTAATTCAGCAGATCTGTTGCAGGATGATAGGGTGAAAGCCGCTTATCTTGGCGAGACTGTTTGCTAATGCAAAGCACAAATACTAACGACAAAAACGAAGGCGCCCGCAGGCGCCTTCGCATGTGAGGCGGATACCTAATTACTTGGTTGGTGCTACAAAGCCGATGGCCATGTCTTGAACGTACTCGATCACGACTTCGTCACCCACTTTGAACTTTTCGAGACCCAGTACGGCCTTGTCGACCTTGACCTTGATGGTCTTGCCTTGTGGACCGGTCAGCTCAGCGGTGCGCTGCTTGGCATTGATGCTCTTGATTTTGGCGGTGGCGACGATGGTGTCGATTTCTTCAGCGAACGGCTTCTTGTTGGCTGCGTCTTGAACCTTCATCGTGCGGTTAGCGGCAACGCCCGGCTTGTCGGCCTTGGTCGCCAGCGTCAGGCCTACGGCCACGGCTTGTGCATACTCCACCACGAAGATGTCGCCCTTCTTAATGTTGCCGAAGTTGGTGACGTCCTTGCCCACCTTCATCGAGGTAGTTTGACCTTGGTCGTTCTTCAGAACAACGGTGCGGGTATTGGCGTCCACCGAATCCACGGTGGCGGTTAGCACGGTGACTTCTGCAGCAACCGGCACCACTTTGGTGGCCGACGATTGAGCGGCCGGGGCGGCAGTTTGTGCTTGAACCAGGCCAGCGGTGGCCAGCAGTGCAGCGATGAGGAACGACTTCTTCATGAGCGAATCTCCAGAAAGGGAAAAATCAGGTTGGTTAAATGTTTAACCATGTCAGGATGATAACAGGGCTTCCAGTAACTTGCTGTGAATCCCCTGGAATCCCCCATTGCTCATGACAAGGATATGGTCGCCGGCCTGGGCATTGCCGACGATTGCCTGCAACATGGCATTGAAATCCTCGTGTACTTCGGCACGGCGCCCCATGGGGCGCAATGCTTGGGCGGCATCCCAACCCAGATTGGCGCCATAACAATAGACCTGGTCGCAATCGGCCAGGCTGCCCGGCAGCAGGTCTTTCATGACGCCGAGCTTCATCGTGTTGGAGCGTGGTTCGATCACGGCGAGGATACGGGCATTACCCACCTTGCGGCGCAGACCGGCAACCGTGGTGGCAATGGCGGTGGGATGATGGGCGAAGTCGTCGTAGACGGTGACGCCGCGTTCAACGCCGCGCACCTCCATGCGGCGTTTGACATTTTCGAAACGCGACAAGGCGTCCAGGCCTTTATCGAGTGGCACGCCGGCATGGCGGGCGGCCAGCATTGCGGCCAAGGCATTCATACGGTTATGGTCGCCAGTGAGCGCCCAAGTGATGTCGCCAATCACGGTATCACCTTCGCGGACACTCAGGCGGCCGGTGGCATCATCACCATCAACGGTAAAGCCGCCGGTGGCGCCGAAACCAACCACGGGTGTCCAGCAGCCGCGTTCAAGCACCCGATTGAGCGCTGACTCTGCCGCATTGGAGACGATCAGCCCGTTAGCGGGCATCGTGCGAACCAGATGGTGGAACTGGGTTTCGATGGCCGCAAGATCGTTAAAAATATCGGCGTGATCGAATTCCAGATTGTTGAGAATCACGGTCCGCGGACGATAGTGCACAAACTTGGAGCGCTTGTCGCAAAAGGCCGTATCGTATTCATCGGCTTCAATGACGAAGAAGGGCGAATCCTTGAGATCGCCATGCAGGCGGGCAGAAACACCAAAGTTACGTGGTACGCCACCGATGAGGAAACCGGGTGCCAGCCCAGCATCTTCCAGAATCCAGGCAAGTAGCGAGGCGGTGGTGGTTTTACCATGCGTACCGGCCACGCCCAGAACCCAGCGACCTTGCAGGATGTGTTCGGCCAACCACTGCGGGCCCGAGACGTAGGGCAAGCCCGCGTCAAGAATGGCTTCGAGCAATGGGTTCCCGCGAGAGATGGCGTTGCCGATCACGTAGACGTCGGCCTGTTGCGATAGCTGCGACGGGTCATAGCCTTCGATGAGTTCGATACCGGCGCCGCGCAGTTGATCGCTCATCGGCGGATAAACGCCGGCATCACAACCCGTCACTTGATGACCCGCAGCGCGTGCCAATTGGGCCAGACCACCCATGAAGGTGCCACAGACACCCAGTATGTGGAGATGCATCGTCAATCTTCGTCAGGTAGGTTTAGAATGGAACGCATTGTACCTGCCCCGGAGAACCAAGATGCGCCACCGACGACGCCCTACCGGCATGCAGAACAACGGTACCGCCCATATTGCCGTTCTGGCTGCCCGTCTCATGGCGGAAGATGGGATCAACGATGTCGAACTGGCCAAGCGCAAAGCGGCCCACCAGCTCAATCTGCCGGAATGGATTGGTTTACCGACCTCGCAGGCGGTTTACGACGCCTTGCGGACCCACCAAGCCATTTTCCATGACACCGAACAACGTGAGCGTATCGCCAGCATGCGTTCTGAGGCGCTGTACTGGATGGATCTGCTGGAAGCGTTTCATCCGTACCTGACGGGTTCCGTACTAGAGGGCACGGCGGGGCGGTTCGCGATGATCGACATCCTGCTCTACCCGGATAGCGATAAAGACGTGGAGATCTTTCTGCTGAATCGAGGAATCGACTACGAGCCAGTCCAGCCGCGCAACGATCGAACGAGCGCCGTACTGCAACTCAGCCGCAATGACTGGGTGGTAAATCTGGTGATTTATCCGAGCCACGATGAGCGGGTGGTCTTCAAGAAACATGATGGCTCGGTGCGGGAACGCGCTCGCGCCGAACTCGTTCGCTCACGGATGGCGGCTGAAGCGATTCTGTGACACAACAGGGCAACTAGCGCCTATTTCCACTGAAAATGTAGGTAAAATGTCGGCATTTCAATCAGAAAGCTTTTCTATGACTTGCTCATCAACGCTTCGCTTTTGCTCATTGCGCGGTTGGATCATGGTGCTGGTGACGCTCGGGGTGACTTGCCTACTGAACGCCTGCTCCAAATTTGAAAACGCCCAAAGCGCACACAACGGTCCACAAGTCAGCGCCAAGTTCTTTGACGCCCAATTCAAAGATGTTAACGGCAAGAACGTCGATTTATCGACCCTGCGCGGTAAAACAGTGGTCGTCAATTTCTGGTCGACCTGGTGCCCACCATGCGTTGAAGAGATGCCCATGTTTGACGATGTTCATCGCCAGTGGGCCAGCAAGGGGGTTGTTTTTGTTGGCATCGCCGCCGATCAGGCTGACAACGTGAAATCATTTCTCAAGAAAACACCGGTTTCTTACCCAATTGCCGTAGGCGGCCAGCCCAGTTTTGACCTCAGCCGCGAACTGGGCAATCGCTATGATGCGGTGCCTTTCACGCTCATCATCAATGCCCAACAAGTGATCACCAATCGTCATTTCGGCATCTACACCCGCAAGGATCTGGAATTGGATCTGGCCAAGGCAACAAAATAACTGGTCGCGAACTTGTGGCGATGTGGCTGCGAACTTCTTGGAAATTTACCTTTAGTTGGGAGATAATGCGCCCATGACTAGCGAAGCCCAACCCCGCGCCGCCGATCAACTCGGCAAGGTTCTGGTTCTTAATGGCCCGAATCTCAATCTACTTGGCCAACGTGAGCCGCATGTCTATGGCTTCACGACACTGAGTGATATTGATCGCAGCCTAGCCGAACGCGCCGAACGCGCCGGGATTGTCCTAGAAACCTTCCAGAGCAACCACGAGGGTGCATTGATTGAGCGACTGCACGCCGCTCGCGGTGAAGGTTTTGACTTTCTGATTATCAACCCGGGTGGGTTCACGCACTCCAGCGTGGCGCTGCGTGATGCGGTACTGGCATCGGACCTGACGTTCATCGAGGTCCACCTGTCAAACGTCTACGCCCGTGAGCCATTCCGCCAGCATTCTTATTTTTCCGACAAAGCCGTTGGCACGATTACCGGTTTGGGCGCCCAGGGTTACCTGCTTGCGCTGGACTACATCGTGGCCGCCCTGTCGGACAACCTAGACCCGGGCAAGGCTTAGGCCCACGCCCTCGCACTTCGTTCTTCATCATCTAAAGACTTCTCTCGGGAGACCCACATGGATCTGCGCAAACTCAAGAAACTGATTGACCTGGTACAAGAATCTGGCATTTCGGAACTAGAAGTCACTGAGGGCGAAGAAAAAGTCCGCATCGCCAAGCAACTCGCTGCCGCACCGGTGGCCCACCAAGTTTATGCCCCTGCACCGGTGGCTCATGCCGCGCCCGCTGCTGCTGCCCCAGCCGCCGAATCTTCACAGCCGACGCTGCCAGCCGGACACATCGTGAAGAGCCCGATGGTCGGCACCTTCTACCGCGCCTCATCGCCGGATGCCAAGTCATTCGTTGAGGTTGGCGACAGCGTCAAAGAGGGTCAGACACTATGTATTGTTGAAGCCATGAAACTGCTGAACGAAATTGAATCTGATGCTTCGGGCGTGATCAAGGCGATTCTGGTCGAGAATGGCCAACCGGTTGAATTTGGCGAACCGCTGTTCGTGATCGGCTGATCGCCATGTTTGGAAAAATTCTTATCGCCAACCGGGGGGAGATCGCCCTCCGCATTCAGCGCGCCTGTCGTCTGCTGGGTGTGAAGACCGTGGTCGTGCACTCCGAAGCTGACCGTGATGCCAAATATGTCAAGCTGGCCGATGAGTCGGTGTGCATTGGCCCAGCGCCGTCGAAAGACAGCTACCTGAACGTGCCAGCCATTATCTCGGCCGCTGAAGTGACAGATGCTGAAGCGATTCACCCGGGTTACGGCTTTCTCTCGGAAAACGCCGATTTTTCGGAGCGCGTCGAGCAGTGCGGCTTTGTGTTCATCGGCCCAACAGCGGCGACCATTCGCCTCATGGGCGATAAAGTATCGGCTAAGGACGCCATGAAGAAAGCCGGCGTACCCTGCGTACCGGGTTCGGAAGGCGCACTCCCGGATGACCACAAAGAAATCATCCGTGCGGCCCGCGACATCGGCTACCCGGTCATCATCAAGGCGGCCGGCGGCGGCGGCGGCCGCGGCATGCGCGTAGTGCATACCGAGGCAGCGCTCATCAACGCTGTGCAAATGACCAAGCAAGAAGCGCAGACTGCTTTTGGCAACCCGACCGTCTATATGGAAAAGTTTCTGGAAAACCCGCGCCACGTGGAGATCCAGGTACTGGCCGATACTCACGGCAACGCCGTCTACCTGGGCGAACGCGATTGCTCGATGCAGCGCCGTCACCAAAAAGTGATTGAAGAAGCGCCAGCACCGGGCATCCCCCCGAAGCTGATCGAAAAGATTGGTGAGCGTTGTGCCGAGGCCTGCCGCAAGATCGGCTATCGCGGTGCAGGCACTTTTGAGTTCCTCTTTGAGAACGGTGAGTTCTACTTCATTGAAATGAACACACGCGTGCAAGTCGAACATCCGGTCACCGAAATGATTACCGGTATCGATATCGTGCAGGAGCAGATCCGTATCGCCGCGGGCGAGAAGCTGCGCTTCAAGCAGAAAGACATCGAGTTCCGCGGGCACGCGATCGAATGCCGTATCAACGCAGAAGACCCGTACACCTTTGTCCCATCACCGGGCACGATCAACGCCTGGCACACGCCGGGCGGTCCGGGTATACGCGTCGATTCGCACGTATATGCTGGTTACAAAGTGCCGCCGCACTACGATTCCATGATCGGCAAGCTGATCTCTTACGGCGAGACCCGTGAGCAAGCCATTCGAAAAATGCGCATTGCCCTATCGGAAATGCTGGTCGAAGGCATCAAGACCAATATTCCGCTGCATCATGAACTGATGCGTGACAAAGGCTTCGTGGACGGCGGCGCCAGCATCCACTATTTGGAACACATGCTGGCCGAGAAAAAAGAAGTCGAGCGTAAGTAAGTGCCTGGGCAATCTGCGTGGGTGAGCGCGCGCATCATCGCGGATGCCCAACAAGCCGAGGCGCTCGGCGATGCCTTGATGGAAGCCGGTGCACTGTCGGTAACCGTCGAGGATGCCGATGCCGGTACGCCGGCCGAAACACCGCAGTACGGCGAGCCGGGCATGGAAACGCATACCGTGTGGAACCGTTCTGTGCTGTCGGCGCTTTTTGCTGCTGATCAGGAGGTCCGAGACATCGTTGCCGCTTGTGCCGCTGAACTTGGCGTCGAGGCGGCACTGACGATTGAGGAAGTGCCGGAAACCGATTGGGTACGCGCCACACAAGCGCAGTTTGATCCAATTCCCATTGAGGGTCCACTCTGGATCGTGCCGACCTGGCACACACCGCCCGAACCCGATGCGATTAACTTGGTGCTCGACCCCGGCCTGGCATTCGGCACCGGCAGCCACCCGACGACACGCATGTGCCTGCAATGGCTTGTCCGTGAACGACCGACGGGGGCCGTCCTCGACTATGGTTGTGGCTCCGGTATTCTGGCCATCGCTGCGGCCAAGCTGGGCGCTGGTCAAGTCGTTGGCGTGGATATCGACCCGCAAGCCGTGCGCTCGGCGCATGATAATGCCGATGCCAATGGCGTCACGGCCGCATTCTTTGATGCAAGCGATACGCTGCCATCGCCTTACGACAAGCAAAAGTACGACGTGGTGCTCGCCAACATTCTGGCCAACCCACTTCGCATTCTTGCCCCTGCGCTGACTGCCCGCCTGAAGCCCGGTGCGTCACTAGTCCTTGCTGGCCTGCTGGCAGAGCAAGCAGAAGAACTGATCGGCATCTACAGCCCCTGGCTTACCCTGCGCGTTGCCGACACCCAGGAGGGCTGGAGCCTGCTTATAGGCAACGCCCCCAAATAAACTTCCCGAATCCTTCTCACTGAACGATGATCGCTATGAGCAAGAAAACCCTGATCTGCGGCTCTCTCGCATTTGACAACATCATGGTCTTTAATGGCCGCTTTCGCGAGCAAATTCTACCGGAGCAGATTCACATTCTGAACGTGGCC
This sequence comes from Rhodocyclaceae bacterium, assembly GCA_018883385.1. Classification (GTDB taxonomy): domain Bacteria; phylum Pseudomonadota; class Gammaproteobacteria; order Burkholderiales; family Rhodocyclaceae; genus Fluviibacter. The sequence continues at coordinate 11,885 of VEQD01000025.1, forward strand.
TTTCTGGTGCCTGAGATGCGTCGTGAATTTGGCGGCTGCGCCGGCAACATCGCTTACGCACTGCACAGCCTGGGTGGCCAAGCCGAAATCATGGCGACCGTAGGCGAAGATGGCATCCCGTATCTGGATCGTCTTGATGCACAAGGTATTTCACGCAAGCATGTGCGCAAAGTGCCGGGCAGCTTTACCGCACAAGCCTTTATTACGACGGATCTGGATGACAACCAGATCACCGCCTTCCACCCCGGCGCCATGGGCCACGCGCATCTCAATGAAGTCGGCCATGCCGAGAACGTGGGGCTAGGTATCGTCGCCCCAGACGGTCGGGACGCCATGCTTGAGCACGCCCGCCAATTTGCCGAGGCGAATATTCCGTTCATCTTCGATCCTGGCCAGGGGCTGCCCATGTTCGACGGTAACGACCTAAAACAGTTCCTGTCGCTCGCCACCTATGCGTGCGTGAACGACTACGAGGCTCAGATGCTGTGTGATCGTACAGGTCAAACGCTGGAGCAGCTTGCCGAAAATGTGGCGGCACTCATTGTGACCCGCGGCGGCGAAGGCGCCTGGATCTTTTCCGGTGGCAAACGCATCGACATCGAAACTGTGGCACCCGAAGCCATCATCGACCCAACGGGTTGTGGCGATGCGTTCCGCGGCGGCCTGCTCTTTGGCCTGGCCAACGGCTTCGATTGGCAAAAAGCCGGCCGTCTCGCATCGTTGATGGGCTCGATCAAGATCGCCCATGCGGGTCCGCAGAATTACCAAGTCAACTTTGCGCAAGTCTCAACGCGCTTCGAAGCCGCGTTCGGCGAGCCGCTCTAAACGACAGCCGATATGACGCCTGCGCCGACCTCAAGGCTCTTGCGCTTCAAGCGCGGGTCGCGAGTCATCGTGCATTTGCTGGGGGGACTGGTCTGGGTCTTAATCGCCTTCCCATTTTTTTCGATGAAGCGTCGGCGCTCGGTTCGTACCCGCTGGTCGAAGGAACTACTCCGCTATTTTGGGTTCTCGCTCAAGATCGAAGGATGCTTGCCGACTGAGGTTGGCCTCATCGCGGCCAACCACGTCAGCTGGATCGATATCTTTGCGGTGAATGCGCTCACACCCGTTGCTTTTGTTTCGAAAGACGATGTGATCCATTGGCCAATTATCGGCACCCTGGCGCGCCACAATGAAACGATATTCCTGCAACGAGGCAGCCGTGGTCACGCACACACCATTGGCAAAGACATGGCCGAGCGGCTCAAGCATGGCAGTTGGCTAGCAGTTTTTCCGGAAGGAACGACCACTGATGGTACGCATCTGCACCCTTTCCATGCGGCGTTGCTCCAACCAGCAATTGATGCCGATGTGCCCGTAACGCCCGTTGCATTGAGCTACGAAGACATGGATGGCAATCGTTCCCTGCTGCCAGCCTATACCGGCGATACATCGCTGTGGGAAAGCTTCTGCATGATTTTGTCGGCGCGCCAATTAGTGATTCGAATTAAAATCGGTGAACCTGTACAAGTCTCTCCTGAAGCGGGCAGCCAGGGGCGCAAGCAACTGGCGCACACCCTACACGACGCTATCGGCCAAGTGCTTTATTCCTGATTTGCCTGTCGGCACAGCTCGCGCAATTTCACGTATTTCATAAAGCTGTTCTGGCAGCCAATAACAATGTGTACAAATCCCGGCAACCCATCTTGCCAGCCACCACGCATGAGCCAGAATTTTAAAAACCGGGTTATGGGCGAGAGGACGATGCGTGCCAACGGCGCGGTCTCACCCCGCGCCAGCGCCCGCTGCGCGGCCAGTGTGGTATAGCGGTTCTGCTTGTCGAGATAGGTCTTCAGATCATCAGCGCTGTAATGCAAGAGGTCGCCTTCGAGCGTACGGGGCGTTTGGTCTGATTGCACATGCTCGTGAACGATGTCGTCAGACCAGCGCGCAGCATCACGCCTAAAGAGGCGGGTGTTGTAATCGGGGTAGCCTTCGCCATGCTTGAGCGGACGTCCCATAAACACATTGCAGCGAGCAAAGCGATAAACCGGATAATCTGGAACACCGTCGCCAAAGGCATTCAGAATGCTGCGCGCCAAATCGGGTGACAGCGCTTCGTCAGCATCCAAGCAGAGTACCCAATCGTTACTTGCCAAGCTCACAGCATGGGCTTTTTGCGGACCAAAACCTGTCCAGGCGTGTTGCTCGAAACGGACGCCGAACTCGGCGGCGATCTCAGCCGTTTGGTCGGTACTGCCGGAGTCGACCAGAATAATCTCATCAGCAAACGGCACCGAGGCCAATACATCCCGCAGACGTGCACCGGCATTCAAGGTGATTAGAACGAGGGATAGCGGTAGTTTACGGGACATGAGGTCTAATAAGGCCTGCTGCGGGCGGCTATAATGAGGCAATGTCACGAGATTATCACTAATGCAGCCCAAGCTTTCTAACCCACCTCGTTTTCTGTTGATGAAAACCTCGTCGCTGGGCGATGTGCTGCATAATCTCGCTGTAGTGAGCGACTTGCGCCGTGTCTTTCCGAGCGCCTTGGTTGATTGGTGTGTCGAAGCGCCCTTTGCCGAAATCCCCGCCTGGCATACCGGTGTCCGCCGGGTGATCCCAGTGGCTATACGCCGCTGGCGCAAATCCCTGTTTAACCGTGACACTTGGGCCGAAATCAACCTCGCGATCGGCGCGCTAAGAACTGAACGTTATGACGCAATCATCGACACACAAGGTCTGGTGCGCAGTGCGCTATTGGCCCAACTGGCTCATGGTCCGGTCTATGGACAAAACCGCCTCGAGGCACGCGAAGCGCTCTCGGGGCTCCTCGTCACGCACCCCCTGAACGTACCCTATTCCTTGCATGCGGTCGATCGCTATCGCATGATTGCCGCTACGGCGCTTGGCTATTCGGACCGCCTGCCCGAGCTACCCTTAGACTTCGGCCTGCAAGACCGGTTTCCGCGTCAACCGGGCGATGAAGTCTTTCTGTTCACGAACACCAGCCGTGACAAAAAACTCTGGCCAGAAGACCACTGGATTAGCATCGGTCGCCAACTGCGCGATGCCGGCCTGAGACCGGTATTCACTGCAGGCAACGATGTGGAAGCAGCGCGATCGCAACGGATTGCTGCTGGCATTGCCGGGGGTGGCGTTCTTGGGGAAATCTTATTCCGGCCGACCCTGACTCAGCTGACTGAGCGACTCTCCAAAGCGCGCCTGTGTCTGGGCGTTGATACCGGTTTTACCCATATCGCCTGTGCATTGGAAGTGCCGACTATTGCCATTTTTACTGATACCGATCCAGCACTCGCTGGCGGTTTCGGGTTGGGCCAGCGTGCCACCTTTGGTCACCTCGACACGATTCCGCCGATCGCTGATGTCACTGGTCAACTACGCACCTGGGGCGTGCTGCCGGCATGAGCACCACCCCTCAGAAAGCGCCCTGGCTGTACCGCCTCTTCTTGGTGCTGGTGGTGCCGTTTGCGCTGTTGCGCCTGTGGTGGCGCGGTCGCAAACAACCGGGTTACCGACAACATATTGGCGAACGCTTCGGCTTGATCACCTTACCGGATGACGATCGCCCTATCCTCTGGCTGCACGCGGTATCGGTCGGTGAAACGCGCGCCGCAGAACCGCTGGTTGACGCGCTATTGGCGCAATACCCGAACCACCGTATTCTGCTGACGCATATGACGCCAACCGGTCGGGCAACCAGCACCAATCTGTATCAGGATCCACGCATTTCGATTGCGTATGTACCCTACGATCTTACGGGTTCAATCGATCGTTTTCTCAAGCGCGTGCGCCCCAAATTGGCACTACTCATGGAAACTGAAATCTGGCCGAATCTGATCCTCCGCAGTCGCGTCCATGACGTGCCCGTCCTACTGATCAATGCGCGCCTGTCCGAACGTTCTGCCCGCCGCTACGGTCACTTCAGTGGCAGCATTCGTTCGGTGCTTGGCGCACTAAACGCAACGGGCGCCCAAACGCCAGCCGACGCCAGTCGTCTGGCAGCGTTGGGCGCGCATCCGGTCGCCGTCACCGGCAACCTCAAGTTTGATGTGCGTATCAATTCGGAGATGCAGGCTCTGGGTCAGGCATGGCGACAGAGTCTGCCGATTCAACGGCCGATCTGGCTCGCTGCCAGTACGCGGGAAGGTGAAGAAACCATCATACTGGCAGCCCATCGTCTGATCTGCGAACGTCTTCCGGATCAACACCCATTGCTGGTATTGGTACCCCGTCATCCGCAACGGTTTCAAGATGTGGCTGCTGAAGTTCGCCGGGAAGGCCTATCGCTGGCGCTGCGTAGCGAACGTCCTCCCAGCGTGACAACTCAAGTGTGGCTGGGCGATTCGATGGGTGAAATGGTGGCGTATTACACCATGGCTGACGTGGCCGTCATTGGCGGTAGCCTGCTGCCATTCGGCGGGCAAAATCTGATTGAGGCCGCAGCCTGCGGCACACCTCTGGTGATGGGGCCGCATACGTACAACTTCCAGGCGGCCGCCGAACTGGCAGAAAGCTCCGGCGCCGCGCATCGTTTATATGATGTCAATCCGACGCGTCTGGCCGACGCCGTGATGACACTACTGACTGACCTGGTGTATCAGGCACAGGCCCGGTCGGCAGCCGCCCATTTTGTCGGGAGCGCCACTGGTGCCACTGAACGTACCTGCACACTGATCCGACAAGCACTTCGTTAATTTTTAAGCAATGGCTGCATTGCCGCCCAAACTTCATCGGGCGTGATACTGGTCAGGCATTCGCTGACTTTGCCGCCGCCACAACCATCTAACCCACACGGCCGGCAATTAAACTGGCTACTCCGCGTAACCACCTGATGCTGACCGAACCGTGGCGTGCCCCAAGGGCCCCAATGGCCTTCACCGGACGGTCCAAACAGTACGACCACCGGTGTACGCATGGCGGCTGCAATATGCATCGGGGCGGAGTCTACTCCGGCGAAGCAACGGGCTTGTCCAGTCAGTGCACCCAGTTCTTTGAGGGTAAGCGCACCGGCGAGACTGGCTGCCGCAGGTTCGTTCCGCTGTGCCAGGGCATGTTGAATCTGGTTGATCAGACGGCCCTCTTTGTCGCCCGGGGCAGCGGTGAGCACCACCGGCCAACCGGCAGCGCGGATACGTACGATGATCTCAGCCCAGCCTTCAGCATTCCAGCATTTGAAATGCCAGCGCGACGGCGGGTGGAGGTGTACAAACTTTCCGGGCTCCAAACCGAGCGACTGCAGGCGAACAGCGACATGCGCTTCTGCATCGGCACCGGGAACAAAGGTCAAAGCCCGCTCGGATTGGGCGGGCTGAATACCCAGGCGGCGTAGCGCATCCAGATTCTGCTCAACGACATGGCGGCGACCGCTACCCATAATGGGCGACACAAAATGCGTGAAGCTGCCTTTCCAGAAACGGCCACGACCGTTTACCCGCGGCGCCACAGCATAGCGTGGCTTCAGCAAGCGAGACAGCCAGGCGCCACGCGGGTGTTCGGTAAGATGAACGATGAGATCGTACTGACGCAACTGCAGTGACTTCAGTAATGACCATTCGGCCTTGGCCTGCCCCAGGATTCCGCTGCGCTTCCAGGCGCGATCAATGACGTGCAACTGATCCAGACCGGGATGTCCGGAGAGCATCTCAGCGGTATCGGCGTACACCAGTGCATCAACCTGCGCCTGCGGTGCCGCCGCTTTAAGGACCCTGAGCACAGGTGACGCCAGCAACACATCACCGTGGTGACGTAGTTTGGTCACCAGAATGCGACGAATACTATGAAGTGGAATAGCGTCAGCAGGCATGGCGTTATTGTACCGGCGTAGCGACAATTTGTTCGGGCGTAAATTCTAGGGCCAAACACTGACCGTAGTCATAGCGTAGCTCCAGCCAGCGTGGACCCGGTAAGCGCTGCTGGTGCGCCTGCAGCGCACGCATCACACCCGCATGGGTGATGACGATCGCTGCGTCATGATGGTTGGCTGTTTCTTTCAGCCAATGCAATGCGCGTTGCTGGAGTTCATGGCCTGTTTCACCTCCGGGCGGCCGAAACCCGGAAACATCATTCGCCCAGGCATCAAGGCGCGCGGCGCCTATAGCATCCCAAGTCTGCATCTCCCACTCACCGAAGTAGAGCTCACGCAAGCGATCATCCACCACAAAATTATCCGATAAGGTAGCGGCAATCTCGGCACAGCGGCGCAAAGGACTGCTAAAGAGCGCTGTGCCCATTGGGGCCAACGAAGTTAACTGGGCACGCAGCGCCGTTAACCGTTTTGACTGTATATCGATACCTTTGCTTAGTGCCAGATCTGTCTGGCCATAACAAACGCCAGGCGACACGTCCGGCTCAAAGTGACGAATCAGCCAGAGACGCACGGTGGATTAGATCTTTTCTGAGACGCCCGCCGAGGCAAAGCTGGCCATCTCATTGAGAAAACCTACGGCAGCTTTGAGCAACGGCCAGGCTAAAACGACCCCCGTACCCTCGCCCAAACGCAACCCAAGATCCAGCAATGGTTGCGCGTTCATGGCCTCGAGCTGAACTCGGTGGCCCGCCTCTGCCGAACGATGACAATAGACACAGTAATCCCGAACTGCAGGCTGGGTACGTATTGCCACCAGTGCCGCGGCGCCGACGACGAAGCCGTCAATCAATACCGTCATACGACGTTCGGCAGCCGCCAGGATCACGCCAACCATCGTCGCGATTTCGAAACCGCCGAACTGGCGCAAAGCTTCCATCGGATTGCCAATCGCCCGCGTGCGCGTGATCGCCTGGCCAAGCAATTGTTGCTTACGCAGCAGTCCAGCATCGTCGAGCCCCGTCCCGCGACCCACGCAGTTAGCGAGTGGCTGGCCGCTGAGACAATGCGTGATCAGGCTTGCAGAGGCGGTGTTGCCGATCCCCATTTCACCCAGGCCAATCACATTGCAGCCTTGTGCGGCGTAGCGCGCAACTAATGCCGCACCGTTATCGATCGCAAGAGCGCACTGTTCTGCCGTCATGGCGGGCGCTTCTAGGTAATTCTCCGTGCCTGCGGCAACCTTGGCATCAATCAATCCATCGCGAACACCAAAGTCATGGGCGACACCGCAATCCACGACCGCAAGTGGTAAACCAGATGTGCGGGTAAACACATTGATCGCCGCACCGCCTGCGAGAAAGTTCTCAACCATTTGCCAGGTCACGTCTTGCGGATACGCCGAGACGCCCGCTTTGGCCGCACCATGATCACCCGCGAACACGAGCATTTGTGGCTCGATGAGTTGCGGTGTCTCACTTTGCTGAATCAGGCCAATCTGCAACGCCAGTGACTCCAGCTGACCGAGTGCGCCCATCGGCTTGGTTTTACCATCGATCTTTTTTTGCAGCAACTCGGCTAGAGCACCGCCCGTGGGATGAACTTTGAAGTGACGCATGGGTTTAATAATCCTTAAATTCAGCCACGCAACGATAGCGGTATACCCGCAACCGAGAGCGTGACGCGCTCACAGCGCGCGGCGATTTCCTGGTTGAGACGACCCTGCTCGTCGGCAAAGCGACGCGCCAGACGATTCTCCGGCACAACGCCGGAGCCAATTTCGTTACTCACGAGAACAATTTCCCCAGGCAATCCGGGCAGCACATCCAGGAACGCCTGACGCTGCTCTGCGAAGAGTGTGCAGTCAATCGGGCTGCCAGCCTCCATCTGTGCGCCAGCCTGACCTTTAAACACCAGGGCCGAAAGCCAGAGCGTGATGCAATCGACGATGAGGCAACGATCTGCCGCCGCTTGCGCCTTCAATGTGTCAGCCAATTTTACCGGTTCTTCGATGGTCAACCAATGCGTAGGTCGACTTCGTTGATGGTGGGCAAGGCGTTCGGCCATTTCCGCATCCTGCGCTTCGGCCGTGGCAATGTAGACCACTTCCATCCCCAGCGCTTCACAAACGATCGCCCGCTTTTCTGCCAGAC
>VEQD01000026.1 GCA_018883385.1 Rhodocyclaceae bacterium
GACTGGTTCATGGTGTAGAAGTGAAGGCCCGGCGCGCCGCCTTCAATGAGTTGTTCACAAAGGTCAGTGACCACGTCGAGCCCGAAAGCCTTGATGCTATCAGCATCGTCGCCGTAGCTTTCCAGCGTGCGGCGCATCCAGCGTGGGATCTCGGCACCGCAGGCGTCCGAAAAGCGGGCGAGTTTGGTGAAGCCACTAATCGGCATGATGCCCGGCACGATGGGCTGGCTGACGCCTGCGTTGCGGGCGGCATCGACGAAGTTGAAATAGGCGTCGGCATTGAAAAAGTATTGCGTGATTGCCGAATCAGCACCGGCATTCATTTTGTTGACGAAGGCGCGCAGATCGTCTGCCGGTGTGCGTGCCTGCGGGTGCCACTCGGGATAGGCGGCGACTTCGATATGAAACTGATCGCCGGTCGTGTCACGAATGAACTCGACCAGTTCATTGGCGTAACGAAACTCACCTGCCTCGGCCATGCCGGAGGGTAGGTCGCCGCGTAGCGCCACGATGCGGCGGATGCCGAGTTCCTGATACTCGTCGAGTATCTCGTGAATGCTGTCGCGTGTGGAGCCGATGCACGACAGATGGGGCGCCGCGTCGATACCTTCATCCACCATTTCACGGATCACGTCGAAGGTACGCTCCCGCGTCGAGCCGCCCGCACCGTAGGTGACCGAGCAGAACGTTGGCTTTAGGACGGCCAGTTTCTCGCGAACGGCGCGCAGTTTGTCGAGGCCTTCCGGCGTTTGCGGCGGAAAGTATTCGACGGAGAGTTCGACAGCGGGTTGAGTCATGCGGAAACCTGCAGAAAGATCAGACGCGTTCGTCGCGCGGTTGTTCGGTCAGCGACGAGAGGAACCAGCTGGCAATGCTGTAAACAACGGAGCCGAACAGAGCCGAGAAAAAACCCTCGACCCGGAAACCGCTGAGGATATCGCCCACCCACCAGAACATCATCGCGTTGATGACAAACAGGAAAAGACCCAGCGTGAGCAGGGTCACCGGCAGCGTCAGCAGGATGAAGATCGGGCGGATGACTGCGTTGACCAGGCCCAGAATGACTACAGCAATCAGCGCCGAGCCGAAGCTCTCGATGTGGATGCCCGGTACGATGTAAGGCACAAGCAAGAGGGCGACAGCGTTCAGGGCCCAGGTCAACAGCAGTTTCATGGCGACGTTCCTTGATTAGTAACGGTAGTGTTCCGGCTTGTACGGACCCGATTTTGACACACCGATGTAGGCGGCCTGCTGATCGCTCAGCTCAGTGAGCTGGGCATTGAGCTTCTTCAGTTGCAGGCGAGCGACCTTTTCATCGAGATGCTTGGGGAGTGTGTAGACGCCGACCGGGTACTTGTTGGTGTCACGTTCGATCCACAGTTCGATCTGGGCAATCGTCTGGTTGGCAAACGACGAGCTCATCACGTACGAGGGGTGGCCAGTAGCGCAGCCTAGGTTCACGAGGCGACCCTTGGCCAGCAGGATGATGCGCTTCCCGTCCGGGAAGATCACATGATCGACCTGCGGCTTGATCTCTTCCCACTGGTAGCCTTCGATACCGGCGACGTCGATTTCGTTGTCGAAGTGACCGATGTTGCAGACAATGGCTTGGTCTTTCATCTTCTTCATGTGCTCGTGCGTGATCACATGGTAGTTACCGGTGGCGGTCACAAAGATATCGGCGTGCTCGGCAGCGTAGTCCATGGTGACAACGCGGTAGCCTTCCATAGCCGCCTGCAGAGCGCAGATGGGGTCAATTTCAGTCACCCAGACCTGCGCCGATAGAGCACGCAGGGCTTGGGCCGAGCCCTTGCCCACATCGCCGTAACCGGCTACGACGGCGACCTTGCCGGCGACCATGACATCGGTGGCACGCTTGATACCGTCGACCAGTGATTCACGGCAACCATACAGGTTGTCGAACTTCGACTTGGTGACGGAGTCATTGACATTGATGGCCGGGAACTTGAGGTCGCCACGGGCGTGCATTTGATAGAGACGGTGCACACCGGTGGTGGTTTCTTCGGTCACGCCCTTGACTTTGTCCAGACGGGACGAGTACCAGGTCGGGTCGGTGGCCAGCTTGGCCTTGATCGAAGCGAACAGCACGCGCTCTTCTTCACTGCCCGGGTTGCTCAGTACCGCCTGATCTTTTTCAGCTTTGGCACCGAGGTGCAGCAGCAGTGTCGCATCGCCGCCGTCATCGAGAATCATGTTCGTGTAACCCCCATCGGTCCACTCGAAAATGCGGTGGGTGTAATCCCAGTAGTCTTTTAGCGACTCGCCTTTCACGGCAAACACCGGCGTGCCTTTAGCGGCGATGGCCGCAGCAGCGTGATCCTGCGTCGAAAAAATGTTGCACGAGGCCCAGCGTACTTCGGCGCCCAGTGCTTGGAGCGTTTCGATCAGCACGGCAGTCTGAATGGTCATGTGCAGCGAACCGGTAATGCGGGCGCCACGCAACGGCTGTGTGGCGGCGAATTCTTCGCGAATCGCCATCAGGCCTGGCATTTCGGTTTCGGCGATGGCGATTTCGCGACGGCCCCAATCAGCCAGCGATAGATCGGCAATGGCGTAGTCGGTTTTGATTTTTTCAATAGCGTTCATTTCGGCTTCCTTTTCCCTAAATACAAAGGGCGATGTCTCAGAAGAAAACCGTTGAACGAGTCTGCAGTCTTCACCTGATCCACCAACCCCTCAGGTTGGTCAGGCGAGCGCAGTTAATCAGATCCGAGCCTGGCAGCAGAAGATTCTGCGTCGCAGCGCTCCTCGGAATGGGTTGGATTCTACCAGAAACTAAGCAAAAAAATCCCGGACCCCCCAAATAGGCGTCCGGGATCAATGGGTTACCGGGGGGTCTTATAGACCGGCGGCAGCGCGCAAGGCGTCGGCCTTATCGGTCCATTCCCAGGTGAACTCCGGCTCTTCGCGGCCGAAGTGGCCGTAAGCGGCAGTCTTCGAGTAGATCGGGCGCAGCAGATCCAGTGACTGCACGATGCCCTTCGGACGTAAGTCGAAGTGCTCGGCGACCAGCGCGGCAATCTTCTCGTCGGCGATCTTCCCCGTGCCGAAGGTGTTGACCATCAGCGATACCGGTTTGGCGACACCGATGGCGTAGGCGACTTGCACTTCAGCCTTGTCGGCCAGACCGGCAGCAACGATGTTCTTCGCCACGTAACGGCCGGCGTAGGCGGCTGAGCGGTCGACCTTCGACGGATCTTTGCCCGAGAACGCGCCGCCACCGTGGTGGGCGGCACCACCGTAGGTATCGACGATGATCTTGCGGCCAGTCAGGCCACAGTCACCGTGCGGACCGCCGACTACAAAACGGCCGGTCGGGTTGATCAGGTAACGGATTTGGTCGTTGATCATGTCAGCTGGTAGCACCGGCTTGATGATCTCTTCGATCACGGCTTCTTCGATTTGCTTGTGGGTCACGTCGGCATCGTGCTGTGTCGATACCACCACAGTGTCGATGGCAACCGGCTTGCCGTCGACATAACGCACGGTTAGCTGGCTCTTGGCGTCCGGACGCAGCCAGGGCAGGCGGCCGTCGCGGCGCAGATCGGCCTGACGCTGCATGATGCGGTGCGCGTAGAAAATCGGGAACGGCATCAAGGTCGGCGTTTCGGTACAGGCGTAACCGAACATCAGGCCCTGGTCACCGGCGCCCTGATCCAGATCAATGCCTTCGCCTTCGTTGACGCCCTGGGCGATGTCCGGGCTTTGACGGTTAATGGCGGTCAGGATGGCGCACGACTTGTAGTCGAAGCCGATGTCCGAGTTGTCGTAACCGATACGGCGCACGGTGTCTTGTGCGATCTCGCGGTAATTGATGTGTGCCGTAGTCGTGATCTCGCCAGAAATGACGACAAGACCGGTTGAGACCAGCGTTTCGCAGGCGACGCGGGCTTTGGGGTCTTCGGCCAGGATGGCATCGAGGATGGCGTCGGAGATCTGATCCGCGACTTTGTCGGGATGGCCTTCGGACACCGATTCGGATGAAAAGAGATACTCGCTCATTTGTGGGCTCCAGATACAACAAATCCCCGGTGGACTTGGTCCGGCTAAGTACTGCCGGGGGGCGTGTCCTGCTCCGGGGATCGGTTCGAGCGAGGGACGCTTTAGCAGATTCGGTCACCACTTTCGGTGCGCCCCGCCCTGCAAGTTGTCGTATTAACTCGGCGGTCTGAGATAATTGTGTCCGTAAAAGCCATTAGCGTCAATAGCCTGCATCTGTTCGACTTATGTCCTCATTGCAAACACCCGCCAATCTGTCGCTCAAGCATCGTTGTTATCTCGGCCTCGTCCGTTGGCTGGCACAGTTGCCTTTACCCGTCCTCCAGGCCATGGGGGGTATGCTGGGGCATCTGGTCTATCGGTGCTCTGCTGGCTATCGCCGCCATTTTGACGCGAACCTGGCACAGGCCTTTGGCTCGGAAGCCGTGGCAAGGATTGGGCTCGTGGCGCGTGCCGAAGCTGGCAAAGCGATTTTCGAGTTGCCCTGGCTCTGGTTGCACCCGCGTGCGGAGATTCTGAGCACCCTGCGCCGGGTCGAGGGTTGGCAGCATGTGCAGGCCGCGCAAGCGGCGGGAAAGGGAATTTTGTTTTTGACACCGCACCTGGGCTGCTTTGAAATCACGGCGCAGTATGCGGCCAGTCACCCGGACGCATCGCCAATTACCGTGTTGTTCCGGCCGCCACGCCAGCGCTGGGCCGAATCGATTTTGCGCTATGGCCGCACGCGCGAGGGGATGGCGGTCGCGCCGGCGGATTTGTCGGGCGTGCGTCGACTAATTCGCGCTTTAAAGGCAGGCGAGTCGGTGGGCTTATTGCCGGACCAGGTGCCGCCGGCTGGTCAGGGCGCCTGGCTTCCCTGGTTTGGGCAGCCCGCCTACACCATGACCTTGGCGGCACGCCTGGCGCAGATCGGTGCCAGCGTGATTTTTGCCTACGCCGAGCGCCTGCCCAAAGGACAAGGCTTTATTCTGACCTGTACGCCGTCGGGTGAGCCGTTGCCGCTCGATGATTTGGAGGCGACCGCCGCGGCGATTAACAGGAATCTTATGCAATTGATCTGCCGCTGCCCGACCCAGTACCTGTGGGGTTATAACAGGTATAAAACACCGCGTGAACTGAATTAGCACAGGGCGCAAGCGAGGACAGTGCTTTCGTCTATACTGCCCGAGGTAAATATCAATACCGGGGTGTCGCACGCCGGTTGTTAACCGTTGCGATGGTTCAGTGGAATGCAGGGGATGCGAAAATGAAAAAAGTAGGGTTGCTGTTAGCAGTGTTTTTGAGCGCCTTGTTGATGGGCTGCTCGGGCAAAGACGATAACAAGGTTGTGCGGGTCGCCGTGTCGCCCGCATCGCCACCGATGTTGTACGAAAAGGACGGCAAGATCACCGGTGCCGATTACGACATTTTTAGTGCGTACTGTCAGTCGCGTGGCTGCACAATGAAGATCACGAGCTATGACTGGCAGGGGATGCTGGGTGCCGTGTCGAGCGGCCAAGCCGATGTGGCTTTTTCGGGGATTTCTATTACTGCAAAGCGTAAAGAGGTCATGGATTTTTCGCAGCCCTACTACGATAATGCATGGCATCTGGTGAGTCTCAACAGCCGTAATATCGACATTACGGATCTTGCACAGCTAAAGCAATACAAAATCGGGTATCCGCGCGGCATGGCCTATGATGACCTGATTCGAAACGAATTAGAGCCCAAGGGCTACTATTCACTGAGCCAGGTAAAGCTTTATCCGACCTATACGGAGGTCGTGACCGATCTGCAGAACGGCAACATTGATTTGGCCTTTATTGAGGCACCGGTTCTGGCCAACTACAAGAATAAGCTGCATCTGCCGCTTCATAGCAGCTATGTCTTCAAGGGCTTTGATGTCCTCGGGTTTGCCTTTGCCAAGGGCTCCAAGCTGCGTGATGACTTTGATAAGTTTTTAGTGGAGCTGGGTCCAGAAAAACTCAAGGCGATCATCGATAAGGCGATGCAGTAACCTTCGCGATATAAATCATCAGCGCTATGGACATGCTCGGTATCCTGCAGCATCTAGCGGGGGGAGTTGTCTACACGGTGCTGGTGACTCTGGTCTGCAGCTTGACAGGTTTGGCAGTTGGCTTGAGCGTCGCCACGATACGGCGTTTATCAGGCGCGCCTCTGCGCACCGTGTGTGATGTATACACCTACCTCTTACGCGGGGTGCCGGTGCTGGTGCTGCTGTTCATTGTCTATTTCGGGTTGCCGGGCATCGGGCTGAAAGTGCCGCCCTTACTGGCGATGGCGCTGAGCCTTGGGCTAATTTCCAGCGCTTACCTGGCGGAGATTTTTCGGGGGGCCTTGGATTCGGTAGACCCGGTAGAGGTTCTGGCTGCCCAGGCGATGGGCATGACCCGATTCCAGATCTTCTGGCATATTGAAATGCCGCAGATGCTCCGCTTTTCATTGCCCGGCATGGTGAATGAATTTACGTCGGTCCTGAAATACTCGCCATTTGCCTATACGGTGGGTATTCCTGAAATTACAAAAGAAGCGATCACGCTGACGGCGACTACGCTGCAAGGCGCAGAAATTTATCTGGTTGTAGGCATTTTGTATTTTTCGATTTATCGAATTTTATTAGTCGGTGTCCGGGCTCTGGAGCGGTACTTCAGGGTGCCTGGCATCGCCAGCTTGTAAAGCCTAGGGTACAGATATGGCGCTGATTGAAATACGCGAACTCGAAAAACGATTTAACGACCAACGTGTGTTGGCGGGCGTAAATTTGGACGTTGAAGCCGGTGAAATCAAAGTGGTCATGGGCCCTTCGGGTTGCGGCAAATCAACGCTGTTACGTTGCCTCAACCGTTTGGTAGATCCGACATCGGGCACAATCCACTTTGATGGTCAGGAGGTCACCGGACCAATGGTTGATGTGCGCTTATTGCGTCAGAAGATCGGTTTCGTTTTTCAGCAGTTTGCCTTGTATCGACACCTCTCGGTGCTGGATAACGTCACCCTTGGCTTGAGAAAGTTGCAAAAGCTGCGCAAGCCAGATGCCGAGGAGAAAGCGATGGCCCAGCTCGAGCGGCTGGGCATGGCGGCACACAAAGACAAATTTCCGGCGCAAATTTCCGGAGGGCAGAAACAACGCGTGGCACTGGCGCGCGCATTGGCCATGGATCCCGCCATGATTGTTCTGGATGAACCTACATCAGCGCTTGATCCGGTGATGTGCCGCGAAGTGGGTGAATTGATTCGGCAATTGAACAGCGAAGGTGTCACCATGCTCTGCGTGACGCATGATATCGATTTGGCACAGGCGATTTCGGAAAAAGCCGTGTTTCTCAATCAGGGGGTTGTCTCAGCGGAAGCAACATTTGCGGCCCTGGCGAACCATGATCACGAGGCAACCCGTACCTTTTTTAATCGCACTAAGGCCTGATGGTGAACGGGTGGATGGCATTTTCCCGGGATCTGCAAGAGCAGTTGCCACTGGTGCTAAATGGCCTGATTGAAACCTTGAATCTAACAGTTGCCATCAGCATCTCAGGGTTGCTGTTGGGCGTGGTTGTTTTTTACCTGAGTACGTGTCGCAGCGCGCTGATTCGGCAAGTTACCAAAGGGTATATTTCTTTCTTCATTGGCATGCCACTGATTGTGCTGCTGTTTCTCATCTATTACGGTCTGCCGCAGTGGGGGGTTCGTATGTCGCCCTTTACGGTTGCTTTTATCGGCTTTACGCTCAACGTGGCGGCCTATAATGCGGCTTACCTGACCACGGCCTTTAACGGAATGGACGCCACAGAGCTAGAGGCGGCGCATGCCCAAGGCTTTAGTGACGGCCAGGTTTTTCGTTACATTACGCTGCCGCAAGTTCTTCGGCTGTCCGTACCGGCACTGACTAACCAGGTGATCGGCAACCTCAAAGACAGCTCGGTAGCATTCCTGATTCAGTACACGGAATTCTTTGCCCGAGTGCAAGAGCTAGCCGCGACGAATTTCCAGTTTTTCAAGGCGTACCTCTTTGCGGCACTGGTCTATCTGGCCATCGTATCCCTGATCGTAGTGATTGCACGCATGATCGAAAAGAGGATTTGCATCATCGGCTAGCGTCACTTTGCCAATATGCCCTTTTTTGCCTGGGGAAATCAGGGCACAATGCCACAGATTATGAAAATAAAATTCTCCAAAATGCATGGTCTCGGCAACGACTTTGTTGTTATCGACGGTATGAGGCAGTACGTCGAATTCACAACGGAACAGATTCGTGCGCTGGGTGATCGACACACCGGTATCGGTTTTGATCAACTGCTACTGGTGGAGCCACCCGAATCACCGAGCGCCGATTTTCGTTATCGCATCTTCAATGCCGATGGCGGAGAAGTAGAACAGTGCGGCAATGGCGCGCGTTGCTTCGTGCGCTTTGTACATGACCAGAAGTTGACCGATAAAAACGCGATTGTGGTCGAGACCAAGCGCGGCATCATTCATCCACGCTTGGAGGCCGATGGCCTCGTCACGGTGGATATGGGGCAGCCGCGTTTTACGCCCGTCGAGATTCCGTTCGAATCGGACACGGATGCTGCCGAGCAGCCGTTGCAATTGTCGGATGGCGTCTCGCTGATGATTGGCGCGGTGTCGATGGGCAACCCACACGCGGTGACGATTGTGTCAGATATTGATTCGGCGCCGGTGGCCGTGCAAGGGCCGCAGATCGAATGCCACAAGCGCTTCCCGCAACGTGTGAACGCAGGTTTTATGCAGCTTGAAGATCGGCACAACATTCGCTTGCGCGTCTATGAGCGGGGCGCGGGTGAAACGATGGCGTGCGGCACAGGCGCCTGTGCTGCTGTCGTGTCAGGGATTCGCCGTGGCTTGCTGGACTCACCCGTACGCGTTAAAACCCGTGGTGGTGACCTAAGCGTTGCCTGGGATGGTGTGGGTCAATCGGTCATCATGACCGGGCCGGCCGTAACCGTTTTTACTGGAGAAATCGACGTATGAGCGTAACGCGCGAAGCAGTGCTGGACTATCTGAAGGCACATCCGGAAATCTTCGAGGAGCAGGCCGAGTTTTTCCATCAGGTCGAAATCTCACACCCCTACAGCGGCCGGACAATCTCTTTGGCTGAACGCCAGATGATTAATCTCCGTGAGAAGAACCGTCTACTCGAGCACCGCCTCGGTGAACTGCTGGGCGTAGGCGAGACGAATGACGCATTGGGTGCACGTATGCACCAGTTGACCATTGCCCTGGTGGGCGCTAATCGTCTCGATCAGATGGTGAGTTTGGTACTCAAGTCGTTGGCGGAAGACTTCGGTGTGCCGCAGGCGCGTCTGCGTCTTTGGGGCGAAGGTGCTGCGAACCTGAGCCATGAGGTCTGTACGCCAGTGAGTGCTGAACTGATTAAGGAAGCCTCTGGGATGAACCACCCGGTGACAGGCTCTGTCCGTACCGGAGAAGTCGCGGCCTGGTTCGGCAGTGAGGGCGATCATCAAAGCATCGCATCGATGGCGATGGTGCCATTGCGCTTTGATGGCCAGACGCTGGGTCTACTGGCGATGGGGTCGGATGATGGCGAACGTTTCGTGGCGGGTATGGGCACTTTGTACATCGAACGACTTGGTGACGTGATTGCGGCATCGCTGTCACGTGTCTTGCGCGCCTAAGGTGTTGGGCTATGGCCGATGCCAGGCAAACCGAGGTGCCTGAAGCGCTTTGGCCCGGTGCCGAAGACTGGCTGGCAGAACTGCGTGATCAGCGGCGCGTCTCGCCGCATACGCTGAGTAATTATGAACGCGATTTACGTCGGTTGCAGCATTTGGCGAGTGGTGCGGCGCCCGACGAACTGACGGCACTGGATCTGCGACGTTTTGTCGGTCGCTTGCATGCTGGTGGTTTGTCCGGTCGATCTATTGCACGAACCCTGTCAGCCTGGCGTGGATTGCTACGCTGGTTGGCACGGCGTGGCGTGCTCGATGCGAATTTGGCTGAAGGGTTGCACGCGCCAAAGCACCCGAAGCGTTTGCCGGATGCCTTGTCGGTTGATGAAACCTTCCGCTTGTTGAATCCGGTAAACATCGTCACCGAAACTGACAAGACTGCAAACACCCAGGGTTCAACGCGAGAGCACCTCCTACAACGACGCGATCAGGCAATCTACGAACTCTTCTATTCTTCAGGCATCCGTTTGTCCGAACTGGTTGGCTTGAATCTGGATTGTCTGGCCGATCTCCGGCAAGGGGAGGTGCGCGTGCTCGGCAAACGCAACAAGACTCGTGTGGTACCGGTGGGCAAAGCAGCGTTGAATGCGATTGAATCCTGGTGGGTGGTGCGCAATCAGATTGCTAAGCCGGAGGAAGTGGCACTCTTCGTTGGCCAACAAGGCAAACGTATTACGCCTCGTGTCATTCAGTTACGCTTGCAAAAGCATGGCCAGCGTCAGGGTTTACCACAACGCGTACATCCCCATCAGTTGCGCCATTCGTTCGCCACCCATATGCTGCAGGGTTCTGGCGATCTCCGTGCTGTGCAAGAGATGCTGGGTCACGCCAGCATTGCTTCGACGCAGGTCTATACCCATCTCGACTTTCAACATCTGGCGCAGGTCTATGACCAAGCGCATCCCCGTGCCCATCGTGGCAAAGATGCAGAGGCGCGAGATGCTGCCGAACAATTTACGCCCGATTCCAAAAGCAACCCAACCACATGACTGCCACACTCATTCTCAATACCGGAAAATCCGGCGCCGTGCGCCGCCGCCATCCCTGGATCTTTGCCGGTTCGGTGGCAACCCTCAAAGGCCGTGCCCGTTCAGGTGACACGGTCATCGTTGAAGACGAGCACGGCACCCTCATGGGGCGCGCCGCCTGGAGCCCCGAGTCGAAGATCCGTGCGCGGATGTGGACCTTTGATCCTAACGAAACCATTGACCATGCCTTTTTTAAACGGCGAATTGCACAGGCGGTTGCCCGGCGTACGGGTTGGGCGGCATTGCGCGGGGCACAGCCAGAACCCGCGGGCGAGCGCTTGATTCATGGCGAGGCCGATGGCTTGCCTGGGGTCATTGCCGATCGTTATGGTGATCTGGTGGTGCTTCAGCTCACCAGTGCGGGCGCCGATAGCTGGCGCGAAGCCATCGTGGCCGGCCTGGTGCAGGCTGTGGGTTGTCAGCGCATCTACGAACGATCGGATTCCGACGTGCGCAAGCTGGAAGGCCTGACGCTGGCTACAGGCTGGCTATCTGGCAAAGGACTCGATGACACGCCCCCGGATGCACTGCCGCAGATCGACGAACATGGAGTGCGCTTTGGCGTCGATGTCGTTGATGGCCACAAGACGGGCTTTTATCTGGATCAGCGCGACAATCGATTGATGTTGCGTACATTGGCAGAAGGCCGCCGGGTACTCAACTGTTTTTGCTATACCGGTGGTTTTTCGCTGCAGGCTTTGGCTGGTGGCGCAGCCTCGGTCTTGTCAATCGATTCGTCAGCACCGGCGCTGGAGCAGGCAAGAGCGAACCTGGCGATGAACCCGCAGTTGGACGCGTTGCGTGCCGAATGGCGTGACGCCGATGTTTTCCAGGCGCTACGTGACTATCACAAGTCAGGCGAGCAGTTTGATCTCATCGTGCTGGACCCCCCCAAGTTTGCACCCTCCGCCGCGCATGCCGATCAGGCAGCGCGTGCCTACAAAGATATTAATTTATTCGGGTTCAAACTCCTAGCGCCCGGCGGCCTGCTCATGACCTATTCGTGTTCCGGTGGGGTAGGTGTCGAGCTTTTTCAGAAGATCGTGGCGAGTGCGGCAGCCGATGCCGGTCGGGATGCCCGTATTCTGCGCCGCCTGATGGCGTCTAGCGATCACCCGGTGGGTCTGGCAGCACCTGAAGGCGAGTATCTAAAAGGCTTGCTGATCGAAGTGGCCTGACGAGGGTACTGGGGATGTCTGCGGATAAATCGCGGCTTTGGGGGGCGTGGGGCATCGTGCTGCTCTCCCTGCTCTGGGGCTATACCTGGGTGGTTGCGAAGCAGGCACTGGATTTTGCGCCGCCGCTGGCCTTAACCCTGATCCGTGTTGCCGGGGGTGCCGTGGCGCTCTTTGCCGCCCTGAAGCTCTTGCGACAGCCGCTGAAATTACAGGCACCGCGTGCCGTGCTATTCATCAGTCTCTGTCAGGTCTCTGCGTTCATGTTGTTACAGACCTTCAGCCTTAAATTTGGTGCTGCTGGCAAAACGGCCGTGCTGGTTTACACCATGCCCATCTGGACATTGCTACTGGGTTGGCCAGTGCTCAATGAAAAAGTACGGGGCATGCAGTGGCTTGCTGTCGGCGCCATGTTGACGGGACTCTTGCTCATTATCGAGCCTTGGGATCTCGAATCGAGTTGGTTGAGTAATGCGTGCGGTATTGGCGCTGCCGTGTGCTGGGCCATGGGCACGGTGCTGGTCAAATCCTTGCGGCGCCAGCAACAGGTGAGCCTCCTGTCCCTGACCGCCTGGTCGAATCTGATCGGTGCCTTTCCGGTGGCGCTAGTCGCCAGTTTGGTGGACGAGCCACCGATTCATTGGGCGCCTGCATTTGTTGCCATTGTCATGGTCTTGACGCTGATCAGCACGGCTTTTTGCTGGTGGCTATGGACATCGATTCTGGACCGGGTACCGGCTTGGGAGGCTAGCCTACTCGTGTTGGGGACGCCGGTTATCGCGATTGCCTCCTCCCGCATCATTCTGGGTGAGGCCTTCAGTCGCTATGAGGTGGCCGGTATCTTGCTCATTGGTTTGGGTTTGGTGCTGCTCTCTTTTGTCAGCTGGTTGCGAGAGCGAAAGCTGCAGGCCCGGGCAGAACCCTAGCTATTCTCGGTGTAGACGGAGATATTAGTTGACAAGGCAATAGGGCAGGATGACACTTATGAAGCAGTCACTTCAAATTTATTCAAGGAGTTGCGAAATGTCCATAAGTCGTCGTAAGTTTATTCTGGGTTCGGTTGCTGCCGGTTCTGCCATGGCGATGATGCGCACGGCAACGGCAGCAGATGCGCCGATGGTCAGCGAGGGGGATCCGCAAGCCAAATCCTTGGGCTATGTCGCCAATGCGAGCAAGGTCGACAAGGCAAAATTCCCCAAATTTGCTGCTGGTCAGAACTGTGCGAATTGCTCCCTGTACCAGGGCAAGGGTGGCGCCTCCGGTCCATGCCCCATCTTCGCGGGGAAGCAAGTTGCAGCCGCAGGATGGTGTTCGGCCTACGTCAAAAAGGCCTGAGCTCCGTTCTTTGGGTACCGTTCGCGGTATCCCGCAAAAAGCCGGTCGTTTCATGGGCCGGCTTTTTTGTCGCCAGACGTTGAACACATTAGAATCCACTGTTTTGAAATAGGCACGGCATGGATTTGTTTGTCCGCATTCTAGAAGTGATTTTCCCGGTGATTGCCGTTGTGGGCGTGGGCGTCTGGGCGGGGCGTCTGCATCAGCCGGAAATGGCCGTTGCTAATCGGCTAAACATGGATTACTTCACGCCAGCCATGGTGTTTACGGTATTGGCCAATGGCGACTTTCATGTCCGTGAATTCACTGGGTTGGCGATTGCTGCGGCGCTCGCCATGCTGGCCTCGGGTCTGATTGGGTATCTCACCGCCCGTTTGCTAAACGAGGCGCCCAAAACTGTGGCCTTGCCCATCATGATCAACAACAGCGGCAATCTCGGTATCCCGCTCGCGCTCCTCGCTTTTGGCAAAGAGGGCATGGCAGCGGCCGTTGTCTTGTTTCTGGTATCAAACACGATTCATTTCAGTATTGGCCCCTGGATTCTGGATCATAACGCCCGGGTGTCGGCGGTCTGGAAAACGCCCGTATTGATTGCCGCAGGTTTGGGCCTGACTTGTAACCTTCTAGAACTTCATATTTGGGCACCGCTGATGTTTGCGTTGCGCATGTTGGGCGATATCTCGGTACCCTTGATGCTCTTCGCGCTGGGTGTACGCCTGTGCGACGTGCGGTTTTCGGAGAGTACGACCAGCCTGGTGGCAGCGATTGTTCGGCCGGTGGCAGGCATTAGTATGGCGGCGCTTTTTGGTTGGGCCCTGAGTCTGCCACCGCTGCAGACGGCGGAATTGATTCTCTTTGGATCGTTGCCGCCCGCCGTCATGAACTATATGTTCGCCGAGCGCTACAACCAGGAGCCGCACAAAGTGGCATCAATCGTGATGATCGGCAATATCGCGGGATTGGTGTTTATTCCACTGGCTTTATGGGTTGTCCTGCCGCGTTAAAACAAAACGGTCTTTTCGCCGGCGTAGAGTCTGTCCACCGTTTCACGGGCACGAACCAGATGTGTCTGAGCACCATCAACCAGAACCTCGGCTGCCCGCGGACGGGTGTTGTAGTTCGAACTCATCACCATGCCATAGGCACCGGCCGATAGAACAGCCAGCAGATCACCCTGCCGTAAGGTAAGTGGCCGCGCCTGACCCAGGAAGTCACCAGTCTCACAGACTGGGCCGACGATGTCGTAGGTGCGTGTCTCCCCGGCATGGGGCACAACGGGAACGATATCGTGCCAGGCTTCGTACAGCGCAGGCCGTGCCAGATCATTCATGGCGGCATCGACGATGGCGAAATGCTTTTCCTCGCCATGCTTGAGATACTCCACCTTGGTGAGCAATACACCGGCATTACCGACAAGACGACGACCGGGCTCGAGCAGGACGCGGAGACCGCGGCCTGTTAAGCGGTCAAGCAGCGGGCGTAAATAGTCGGCAACCACCGGTTCGGTCTGTCCTT
This sequence comes from Rhodocyclaceae bacterium, assembly GCA_018883385.1. Lineage (GTDB taxonomy): Bacteria > Pseudomonadota > Gammaproteobacteria > Burkholderiales > Rhodocyclaceae > Fluviibacter. Next base: position 14,776 of record VEQD01000026.1, read on the forward strand.
CATGATAGTAAATGCCAAGGCCGCCACCAAGATCGATGTGGTGCAGATGGATGCCTTCAGCCTTGAGCGTATCGACCAGCGGCAGGATACGCTCAAGCGCCTCGACAAAAGGCGAGGGGTCGAGTAGTTGCGAACCGATATGACAGTCGATGCCACTAACCTCGATCGAGGTCAGCGAGGCCGCGTGGCGATAGAGCGCCAGCGCATCGGTGATCGGAACACCGAATTTATTTTCTTTGAGGCCCGTGGAAATGTAAGGGTGGGTTTTGGCATCGACGTCCGGGTTCACGCGCAGGCTAATCGGTGCGCGCTTACCGAGACGGGCGGCAACTTTCGCCAGTCGATCCAACTCGCTGGCAGATTCAACGTTAAAGCAGAGAATGCCAGCATTGAGTGCGGCGACCATTTCGTCTTCGGTCTTACCGACGCCGGAGAAAACAATTTTCTTTGGATCGCCACCAGCAGCCAGAACGCGTAGCAGTTCACCACCGGACACAATGTCGAAGCCAGAACCAAGTTGCGCGAAGAGGCTAAGAACACCGAGATTGCTGTTGGCCTTAACGGCAAAGCACACCAGTCCGTCATGGCCAGCCGGGTGTGCTGCCAGCGTATCGGCAAAGGCCTGGTACGCGTCCGTTAACGCGGCGCGCGAGTACACATAAGTGGGTGTGCCATGCTCGACCGCGACAGATTGGAGATCCACCCCCTCAAAGTGCAGGTGCTGATTTTGATCATTGAGGTGGGGGCTATGTGGAAACGTACGGGCAGACATGGCGAAAATAAGCGAAATGAGCGCGATTAAAACTGGGAGCCGTCGAGAATCATTTCGGCGGGGCTATCGGTGGCAGGGTTGCGCAAAACGGCCGCCGGGATAGTTGCCTCGGCCTGCTGTTTACTGGCCGCCTGAGCCTTGGCTTCTTCCGAGCCGGCTGGTGGTTTGGCATTGGGTAGCTGGTTGGGTGCCAGATAAAGGCCACCCTTGATGCCGCAGCTGCAAACGAGCAATGCTGTTGCCAGGAGGAACAGACGACGATACGCAAGACGAGCATGGGCTACGATCAACATGCGACGATGTTATCACGCGAGGCCGCCTATCATGGCTGGCTCAGGCTAGAATTGGACCATCCTTACTTTATTGCACAAAGCCCATTATGGATGACAAAGAATTTGCCGAACGCTGTCAGCAGGAGCTGGCGGTGATCGAAGCGGCGATCGAGGCGGTCGCCGACAATGCCAGCGGCAACGCGGACATCGATTTTGAAATGCAGGGCGGCATTCTCGAAGTGGAGTGCGCCGATGGCAGCAAGGTAATCGTTAGCCCGCACGCCATTGCTAAAGAGATTTGGGTGGCTGCCAAATCGGGCGGATTCCACTTCCGGTTCGATCCAGTCGCGAATGCTTGGGTGGATACGCGATCCGGCGACCCGCTCCGCGCGCGTCTCGTCGAGATTCTGAAGCAACAAGGCCAGGTCGCTCTGAGACTGAGCTGAACCTGACCTTGTCTTTTATGCTGTCAATGGATCAGTCGACGGCTTTGTCGCCCGAATCAGGTGGTTCGGGCTCAACGCTGCTGGGCACCTGACCGCGGAAGAAGTATTCCTTAGCGGTACCGCCCTTGCGATTGCTGGAGACATCCACGGCCACCACATCATCCGGTGCCGCTTGTATCCCTTGTGGAACCCCTTGTAGGGCGGTTTCCATCGTGCCAATCCAGATAGGCAGGGCGGCCTGGCCACCGGTCTCGCCATTACCCAGATTGCGCGGCTGGTCGAACCCCATCCAGGCGCAACCAGCAATGGTGAGTTGATAACCGCAGAACCAGGCATCAACGTGTTCGTTGGTGGTGCCTGTCTTGCCGGCCAAGTCGGTGCGTTTAAGTATGGCAGACGCTCGGGCGGCCGTACCGTAGATGGTCACATCACGCAACATGCTGTCCATAACGAACGCATTCCGCGCCTCGATGACACGCGGTGCGGTATCACCAGCAATAACGGGTTGCGCCTGTGCCAGGACGGTGCCTTTCTCGTCGCGGATTTCCTGCACGATGTAGGGGTTGACTAAATAGCCGCCGTTGGCAAATACGGTGTAGGCTCGGGCCATTTGCCAAGGGGTGACCGATCCGGCGCCGAGGGCCATCGTCAGATAGGGCGGATGCTTCTCGGCCTCAAAGCCAAAGCGGGTGACATATTCCTGGACATACTTCACACCTGAGGCCTGGAGAATGCGGATCGACACCATGTTCTTGGACTTTGCCAAGGCGGTGCGCAGGCGCATCGGGCCTTCATACTTTCCATCATAGTTTTTAGGGGACCAGGCGGTAGATCCGGTTTCCGAAGCGCCGATACTGATCGGGCTATCTTCCACGATGCTGGCAGGCGTAAAGCCCTTTTCCAGCGCAGCAGAATAAATGAAGGGTTTAAATGACGAACCCGGCTGGCGCCAAGCCTGTGTGATGTGGTTGTACTTGTTCAGCGTGTAGTCAAAGCCACCGACCAGTGCGAGCACGGCCCCGTCCTTGGGTGCCATCGCGACAAAACCAGCCTGCACCTCAGGAAGCTGGCTCAATTGCCAGATGCCCTTATCATCTTTGATGACGCGCACGACAGCACCCGGCCGCAAGCGCTTATTGGCAGGTGCCTTTTCACTCATCATCGGGAGCGCGATCTTGATTTGATCACCGGTGAGAATCATCGGGTCGCCGCCACGCACGGCAACGCGAATCTTCTGTGGGTCAATCGCCAAAATCACAGCCGGCTTGAGCAGATCCGAATCGGGATAGTTGGAGAGCAAATCATCGACGTCATCGTCTTCATTCTTCAACTTGGAGAGATCCACAAAGCCCTCCGCACCGCGATAGCCATGACGTTTGTCATAAGCCTGTACAGCGTTACGCATCGCGCGGTAAGCGGCTTCTTGGTCGGCCTTCTTCAGCGTGGTGATGACGGTCAGACCGCGCGTGTAGATATCCTGCGGGAACAGCTCGTTCGTCATCTGGCGCGCCATTTCGGCCACATAGTCGGCGTGCACGGCAAATTCGTTCGCATGCCGCTTAACGATCAGCTGTTCATTCAGTGCGGCCTCGTACTGTGCATCGTTCAAGTACTTCAGATCGTGCATCCGGCGCAATACATATTGCTGGCGGATCTTGGCGCGTTTCGGGTTCACCACGGGGTTGTAAGCCGAGGGCGCCTTAGGCAAGCCGGCCAGCATAGCCGCTTCGGCCGGGGTTAGCTGGTCGAGACTTTTGCCGTAGTAGATCTGTGCCGCCGAAGCGAAACCATACGCACGCTGGCCCAGATAGATCTGGTTGATATAAAGCTCAAGAATCTGATCCTTGCTCAGATTCTTTTCGATCTTGAGTGCGAGCAGCACTTCGTAGAGCTTACGGGTAACGGTTTTTTCGGACGACAAGAAAAAATTGCGAGCCACCTGCATGGTGATCGTGGAGGCCCCCTGTTTCTTGCCCCCGGACACCAGGTTGGCCGCTGCGGCGCGGGCAAAGCCGAATAGATCGACGCCCGAATGCTCGTAGAAGCGGTCATCTTCAGCAGCCAGGATGGCCTGCTTCAGCACGTCTGGAACCTGATTGATCTTGACGACCTGACGACGTTCTTCGCCGAACTCGCCGATCAATGCGCCATCGGCGGTGTAGACCCGCAGTGGTACCTTGGGTTTGTAATCCGTCAGCACATCCAGCGATGGCAGTTGCGGGTAAGCGAACGCCACCAGCACCCCGCCGAGGCTGAAGCCAATGACGGTGAGCAGAGCCAGGGTAACCAGAACTTTGTTGAGCCAGCGCAAGAGGATGATCCGTAAAGAGATTCGCGAATTATACGGGAGCAGATTAAGGAGCGCTTATGGGGGGTTAGACCTTGCGGTAGACCTCGGCGCCCGTCTTAACGAACTCAATGGCCTTCGCCTCCATGCCCTTTTCCAGCGCTTCGGTTTCGGCGATGCCTTGCTGGGCCGCGAAGTCGCGCACATCCTGGGTGATCTTCATCGAGCAGAAGTGCGGGCCGCACATGGAGCAGAAGTGGGCGACCTTGGCCGATTCCTTGGGCAAGGTCTCGTCATGAAACTCGCGTGCCTTGTCCGGATCGAGGCCGAGGTTGAACTGATCGTCCCAGCGGAACTCGTAACGCGCCTTCGACAGGGCATTGTCACGAATCTGGGCGCCGGGGTGACCTTTGGCCAGGTCGGCCGCGTGCGCAGCCAGTTTGTAGGTGATGATGCCTTCCTTGACATCGTCCTTGTCGGGCAAACCCAGGTGTTCTTTCGGAGTGACGTAGCAAAGCATGGCCGTGCCGTACCAGCCGATCATGGCGGCGCCAATGCCGCTGGTGATATGGTCATAGCCGGGGGCGATGTCGGTGGTCAGCGGGCCGAGCGTGTAGAAGGGCGCTTCGTCACACCACTCCAATTGCAGATCCATGTTTTCTTTGATCAGCTGCATCGGTACGTGGCCGGGGCCTTCGATCATGACTTGTACGTCATGTTTCCAGGCGATCTGCGTCAGTTCGCCCAGCGTTTTGAGTTCACCTAATTGCGCGTCGTCGTTGGCATCGTAGATCGAACCCGGGCGGAGACCATCGCCGAGCGAGAAGGCGACATCGTAAGCCTTCATGATGTCGCAGATCTCTTCAAAGTGCGTGTAAAGGAAACTCTCCTTGTGATGCGCCAGACACCATTTGGCCATAATCGAGCCGCCACGCGAGACGATGCCCGTCATGCGGTTGGCCGTCATCGGGATATAGCGTAGCAGTACGCCGGCGTGGATGGTGAAGTAATCGACGCCCTGCTCGGCCTGTTCGATCAGCGTGTCGCGGAACAGTTCCCAGGTGAGGTCTTCAGCTTTGCCATCGACTTTTTCCAGAGCCTGATA
>VEQD01000103.1 GCA_018883385.1 Rhodocyclaceae bacterium
GTTGGTACGCACCTGCGGTCTTTGACGATCTGGCTGCCCAATCTCTGACGAGGCCGGGCAGCCAGCCCAAAGTTCTTTAAAACAATGACGCCTGCGTTTAAGCCTGTACCGATGCCTGATCGACGTGGACGCCAGGACCCATGGTGCTGGAGACGGCGATCTTTTTCAGGTACTGACCCTTGGCCGATGCCGGACGCGACTTCACCAGCGCATCAACGAGAGCGCGCAGGTTCTGTTCGAGGGCTTCGATACCAAACGAGGCGCGACCAATCGTGGCGTGCACGATACCGGCCTTGTCCGTACGGTACTGAACCTGACCGGCCTTGGCATTCTTGACGGCCGTAGCAACATCCATGGTCACGGTACCGACCTTCGGGTTCGGCATCAGACCACGCGGGCCGAGGATCTGACCCAGTTGGCCAACGATGCGCATCGCGTCCGGTGTGGCGATCACGATGTCAAAGTCCATGTTGCCGGCCTTGACTTGGTCTGCCAGATCTTCGAAGCCAACGATGTCGGCACCGGCGGCGGTAGCAGCCTCGGCCTTGTCGCCCTGGGCGAACACGGCAACGCGCATGGTCTTACCGGTACCGGCCGGCAGCACGACCGAACCACGAACGACCTGATCCGATTTACGTGCGTCCACACCCAGGTTCAGGGCGACATCGATCGATTCGTCGAATTTAGCCGTGGCCAGTTCCTTGGCCAGGGCCAGGGCTTCGTTCAGTGCATAGAGTTTGTTGCGATCAACTTTGCTTTGGACAGCCTGTTGGCGCTTAGTGAGCTTTGCCATATTAGAGGCCCTCCACGGTGATACCCATGCTGCGGGCGCTACCGGCAATGGTGCGCACGGCGGCATCTAAATCAGCGGCCGTCAGATCGGCTTGCTTGGTTTTGACGATGGCTTCGGCCTGGGCACGCGTGATCTTGCCCACCTTGTCGGTGTGCGGACGCGGGCTGCCCTTTTGAATACCCGCGGCTTTTTTGATCAGGATGGTGGCCGGCGGGCTCTTCATCACGAAGGTGAAGGACTTGTCCGCGTAGGCGGTAATCACGACCGGAGTCGGAAGACCGGGTTCCATGCCCTGCGTCGCCGCGTTAA
>VEQD01000104.1 GCA_018883385.1 Rhodocyclaceae bacterium
TGAAAGAAGGTCTCGATCTCCCAGCGGCAGCGATACCAGTCGATCAACTCAACGACGGCTTCAAGGCTTTCTGCCGCCCGGTTGGTCAGCAAACGCCATTCCAGCGGTTTGCTACCGGCCGGTGCGTTGATCTCCCTGGCGATCAGACAGGTGACCGACAATTGACCACCCCGGCCATCCGGCAGACTGATCGGGCTTGCCCAAAGCTGTTGCCGTACCTCCCGCGCCGCTTGCCCCTGACCTGCGGCTATCATGAATTCGACCTCGCCCAAAGGCACACCGGCAAGAATACGTGCCCACAATTTGCCGCCGTCCGGCAAACAACGGTTGTGTTGCGAGCGGATCAGCCAGTCAGCCGGCGTGCCCAGGTGGTGCGCGCACTGCATCAATTCGAGGATGTCGGCTTCCCGGTCGGCGACATAGACGAGGCGGGTGCCAGGCATTTCCTGGGCGGTCTCGGCAATCCGTTGATAGCCTTCGATCCAGCGTCGGCTTTCGAGAATACCGGGGCGGTGGCCATCCTCTCCCTTGGCTTCCCGAGCCCACATCCAGGCATCCGTCACGCCGAGCGGCTCGCGATCCGGCGTCACCACATACGTCGGGTGCAGGTACATGCCGCGCTGGGCTTCGTGGGACAGTGGCCCAAGGCCGGCCATCGCCTGCCCATTGAAATCCAGCTCTGTCGTGTCTTGCAGGCACAGGACCACCGGATGCTGGCGCATCCGGGCTTCGGTACAGGCCATATGCGGCGCCAGAATGGCCTGCCAGCCCAGCGCCCGTTTCTGGTCGCTCGACTGCTCGAAAAAACGATACGCCGCCTGCGTTTCCGACCAATCACCACACGCCCCGGGAATGCTGGCCGTCGGCTTGTCGGCAAACCGTGTGGCCAACTTCACCAGCCGTTGATTCAGACGTTCGTCACCCAATGCAGCTCCGGCAAACTCTTCCATCGCCCACGCCTCCATCGTTGTCTTCCCATAGAAAAGACAATCCGAAAGCAACGGGTGTACCAGATTGATGCGGTCAACCAAAAAACCGGCAGGAAAAATCATGGCGTCAGACTATGCGAAATGAGTTGTGTGGAACGGCATG
>VEQD01000105.1 GCA_018883385.1 Rhodocyclaceae bacterium
AGGCTCATGTTCACGGACTCGATGGCGTTAGTCGTATAGATCACCTTGCGGATCTCGGGTGGGTAATCAAAGAACGGGATGATCCGTTGCCAGTTCCTGCGCCAGGATTGGCCAATGGGCAGATACTCATCATCCCACTTCGCTTCGAACTCGCCGAGGCGCTGCTCAGCTTCATCCGCCGTGGCTGCGGTATAAATGCGCTTCAGGTCAGCCGCCACTTCGGGCCGCTTCTTCCAGGAAACATAGTTCAGGCTGTGCCGGACCATGTGCACAATGCACAGCTGCACCGTGGTCTTGGGGAAGACGGCTTCAATGGCCTCCGGGAATCCCTTTAGCCCATCGACGCAAGCGATCAGGATGTCCTGGACGCCCCGGTTACGCAGCTCCGTCACCACCTGTAGCCAGAACTTGGCGCCTTCATTGTTGGCAAGCCAAAGGCCAAGCACTTCCTTCTCCCCGGTCATGGCAACGCCAATGGCCAGATAGACGGCTTTGACCCGTACGGCTCCCTCCCGAACTTTGACGTGAATGCAGTCCAGATAGACGATGGGGTAGATCGGATCGAGTGGCCTGGCTTGCCAGGCTTTGACTTCGTCGTTGACAGCGTCCGTCACTGATGAGATCAGGGTCGGAGACACCTCCGTCCCATACATCTCTTCCAGATGGGCCTGGATCTCCCGAACCGTCATGCCTCGGGCGTAGAGCGAGAGGATCTTGTCGTCGAATCCTGTCCAGCGGGTCTGGTGCTTCGGGATAAGCTGCGGCTCGAAGCTGCCGTGTCGGTCCCGGGGAATCTCAATGGGTAACTCGCCGAACTCGCCTTTGAGCGTCTTCTTGCTCTTGCCGTTACGGGTGTTGCCACTGGTATTAACGACGGGTTGATTCTTGTCGTGGCCAAGGTGGTTGGACATCTCAGCGTCCAGTGCCTTCTCGACGAGTAGCTTGGTCAGCTGCTTTAAAAGACCGTTCTCGCCAATTAAATCTTCGGGTTTCTGGTAGTTCGCCAGTAAGGATGTCAGTAATGCTTCAGGTACATCGTGTTTCTTGCTGCTCATGGTGCCTCCGGTCTATA
>VEQD01000106.1 GCA_018883385.1 Rhodocyclaceae bacterium
CTCAAATCCTATGGCAAGGTACTGGCTTCGGGCCGTGCGATTGGTCAGAAGATTGGTGTGGGCCCGGTGCGTGTCGTCAGTGATCCGGCAGAAATGAACACGGTGAAGCCGGGCGATGTGCTGGTCGCCGATATGACCGACCCGAACTGGGAACCGGTCATGAAGCGCGCTTCGGCGATTGTGACCAATCGTGGTGGCCGTACCTGTCACGCTGCGATCATCGCGCGCGAACTGGGTATTCCGGCCATCGTTGGTTGTGGCGATGCGACCGACACCTTGACCGAGGGTGAAACGGTGACGGTCTCCTGTGCAGAAGGCGACACCGGCCATGTGTATCGTGGTGCGCAGGAATACGAAGTGACGACGCGTGATCTCGGCGAGCTGCCGAAGATTCCGGTGAAGATCATGATGAACGTGGGCAACCCGGAGCTGGCCTTCGATTTCGCGCAATTGCCGAATGAGGGTGTGGGTCTGGCCCGTGTTGAATTCATTATCAACAACATCATTGGCGTTCACCCGAAAGCGATTCTGGAAATCGATCGTCTACCGGCCAGTAAGCGTGAAGAAATCGAACGTCGTGCCCGTGGCTACGCCGATCCGAAAAGCTTCTTCACTGACAAACTGGTCGAAGGCGTGGCTACCATTGCCGCTGCTTTCTGGCCCAAGCCTGTCATCGTTCGTCTGTCGGACTTCAAATCGAACGAATACCGCAAGCTGCTCGGTGGCGATCTCTACGAGCCGGAAGAAGAAAACCCGATGCTGGGTTTCCGCGGTGCCTCGCGCTATATCGCCCAATCCTTCCAGGATTGCTTCGAAATGGAATGTAAGGCCATGCGGACCGTGCGCGAAATCCTCGGTTATACCAACGTGCAATTGATGGTGCCGTTCGTGCGTACGCTGGGCGAAGCAGCCGAAGTCGAAAAGCTGCTGGCCAGCCATGGCCTGCGTCGCGGTGAGCACGATCTCAAGCTCATCATGATGTGCGAGATTCCGTCGAATGCACTGCTGGCCGATCAGTTCCTCGAATACTTTGATGGCATGTCGATTGGTTCGAACGACCTGACGCAGCT
>VEQD01000107.1 GCA_018883385.1 Rhodocyclaceae bacterium
AAACCTGAACGAAAACGAATCTTGTCGCCGTCGTAGTAGCCTCCCTCGTTGCTGTAGTCCGTCCCTTCTCTATTAATCCCCGGTCTGAACTGTAATTTTTGTAAAGGCATTTTAGATAATCTCCATGCGATTAGCTTTTGACCGGTTATCAAATTCACGTATTACGCGCAAGTTTGTAGGAACATGCAGCCCAGAAACTTCTTTGCCTTGTAATGGGTAATAATGATCTACTTCATATTTAAGGCCAACCGCACGCAGTGCACCGCAGTATTTGTAGATACATTCTATTTCAAAATAGTCAACATTATCCAGCCAAGCAGGCGTTCGCTGCATCAAAGACGCTTGGCGCTTTCGGGTTCGCGCAAGAATGCGCGATTTATTTGCTATGCGGTAGCTTGTAAAATACTCTTTGTTTTCTTCCGCATACTTAGCTCGATATTTTTTTTGAAACTCAAAATTATCGGAATGCCACCGCTTCATGTACAAATTGTTTTTGGCCTTAACTTCGGGCTTGGAGCGGTAATCTTTTTTCTTAGCCGCCTCTGCTGCGCGGAAAACAGGATCAAGCCTTTTGAGACGTTTAGCTTCTCGGCCATGCGCTTTATGGCACTCTTTACAAAACGTGTTTAGGCCGTCCTTTGTGCGAGCGTTCGCATAGAACTCTTCGTTTGCCTTTTCGGTTTTGCAGTTACAGCAGAGTTTCATATTTACACCATAGCTAGAGCAGCATCTTTGACTTCATTCCCACGACGCGTCCAGCCCCTACCAAAAGTAGCGAACGTCGTCAGCCCCTGCCAGAATTGTAACCGCTTATCCGCATACTGCGCTATAAGAGCTTTGGTATCTTCGGGGGTTATACAGTGCGACTTTACAGCGGCCAAAGTAATAGGACCAATGCCACCATCAGGCTTAACGCCAACAACTTCTTGAAGCATCTTTGCTGCTCGACCGGGGCCAGAATTGACTGCGCAATCAAAAACGCAGTAGTCAACACCAGCAGGTAAATCGTCACCTTTAATAGCATCCCAGTACTTCCT
>VEQD01000108.1 GCA_018883385.1 Rhodocyclaceae bacterium
GCGGCTTTTTTGATCAGGATGGTGGCCGGCGGGCTCTTCATCACGAAGGTGAAGGACTTGTCCGCGTAGGCGGTAATCACGACCGGAGTCGGAAGACCGGGTTCCATGCCCTGCGTCGCCGCGTTAAAGGCCTTGCAGAATTCCATGATGTTCAGGCCACGTTGGCCCAGTGCCGGACCAACCGGCGGCGACGGGTTGGCTTTACCCGCCGGGATTTGCAGCTTGATATAGCCGACGATCTTCTTTGCCATGAAAGGCTCCTTAAAGTGAGTTTTAACGCGCGCTCGCTAACCGGGTTAACTACTGACGCTCCTCTGTTGCTTCTTTGCCAACGGTACGACCGGGGTTGGCGCCCTTAAAACTTTGAATCGCTAAAAACCCAGGCTTGGGTTTAAGCCTTCTCAACCTGACCGAAATCCAGCTCGACCGGTGTTGCACGGCCAAAGATGGTGACGGAAACGCGCAGCTTGCTCTTGTCGTAGTTGACGTCTTCGACGTTGCCATTGAAGTCCGTGAACGGGCCTTCCTTGACGCGGACCATTTCGCCCACTTCGAACAGGATTTTGGGACGGGGCTTTTCAACCCCTTCCTGCATCTGCTGCATGATCTTGTCGACTTCCTTCTGGGAAATCGGGGTCGGCTTGGTGGCGGTGCCGCCGACAAAACCGGTGACCTTCGGCGTGCTCTTCACAAGGTGCCAGGTCTGATCGTTCATGTCCATTTCGACGAGAACGTAGCCCGGGAAGAACTTGCGCTCCGAAATGGCTTTCTGGCCGCTGCGCATTTCAACGACTTCTTCGACCGGCACCAGAATCTGACCGAACAGATCCTGCATACCAGCGCGCTGAATGCGCTCGGTGAGCGCACGCATGACGCTCTTCTCGAAGCCCGAATAGGCATGTACGACGTACCAACGTTTGCTCATCATTTCTTCCAGCCCAGGATGAGGTCGATCATGACCCACTCCAGGGTTTTATCGGTCAGCCAAAGAAAGATGGCCATGACCAGGACAAA
>VEQD01000058.1 GCA_018883385.1 Rhodocyclaceae bacterium
CATCGGCCATGTGCGGCATATCTTCCACCGGCACGATGCGCGAGACCACACCCTTGTTACCGTGACGGCCGGCCATCTTGTCGCCAGGTTGCAGGCGACGCTTCACAGCCAGATAGACCTTGACCATCTTCTGAACGCCCGGCGGCAGTTCGTCGCCCTGGGTCAGCTTCTTGCGCTTCTCATCGAAGGCCGCATCGAAGCCCTTACGGGTTTGTTCGATCCCTTCACGCAGGGCTTCTAGCTGCGTGGCGACGTCATCATCGGCCATGCGGATATCGAACCACTGGTGTTGATCAACGGTATCCAGATAGGCACGATCGATCTTGGTACCCTTGGCCAGCTTCTTTGGGCCACCATTGGCAACCTTGCCGACGATCAGACGAGCGACACGTTCGAACGCGTCACGTTCGACGATACGCAGCTGATCGGCCAGATCCTGCTTGTAATGACGGAGTTGATCGTCGATGATCGACTGAGCACGCTTATCGCGTTCGATGCCTTCACGGGTGAAGACCTGAACATCAATGACAGTACCGGCGATGCCCGACGAGACGCGCAGACTGGTGTCTTTGACGTCTGAGGCTTTTTCACCGAAGATGGCGCGCAGCAGTTTTTCTTCTGGCGTCAGCTGGGTTTCGCCCTTCGGCGTCACCTTGCCCACCAGCACATCGCCGGCGTCGACTTCGGCACCGATGTACACGATGCCGGACTCGTCTAAACGCGACAGCTGCGATTCGCCCAACGACGGAATGTCGCGGGTGATTTCTTCCGGTCCCAGTTTGGTATCGCGAGCGACCACGGTCAGCTCTTCGATGTGCACCGAGGTGAAACGGTCTTCGGCAACGACGCGCTCGGAGATAAGAATCGAGTCTTCGTAGTTGTAACCATTCCAGGGCATGAAGGCGATGAGCATGTTCTGACCCAGAGCGAGTTCGCCCAGGTCGGTCGATGCGCCATCGGCCACCACGTCACCCTTGGCCAGCTTATCGCCGACGCGAACGATCGGACGCTGGTTGATGTTGGTGTTCTGGTTAGAACGGGTGTACTTGACCAGGTTGTAGATGTCGACACCGACCTCACCAGCGAGTGCTTCCTTGTCGTTGACGCGCACCACGATACGACCGGCATCGACGTAGTCGACCACGCCGCCGCGGCGAGCAACAATGGCGGTACCCGAGTCAACAGCGACCGTACGCTCGATACCGGTACCGACCACCGGTTTTTCCGGGGTGAGGCATGGCACGGCCTGGCGTTGCATGTTGGCACCCATCAGCGCACGGTTGGCATCATCGTGCTCGAGGAATGGCACCAGCGAGGCAGCGACCGAAACGATCTGCGACGGTGCCACGTCCATGTATTGCACCTGAGCGGCAGGCTCAAGCAGCGCTTCACCCTTGTGACGGCAGGTGACCAGTTCGTCGCTCAGGTTGCCCTTGGCATCCATGCCGGCATTGGCCTGGGCGATGACGTACTGACCTTCTTCAATGGCTGACAGATACTCGATGTCCGAGGTCACGCGGCCGTTGATGACCTTGCGATATGGTGTTTCGATGAAGCCGTACTCGTTCACACGGGCGTACAGCGCCAGCGAGTTGATCAGGCCGATGTTCGGACCTTCCGGCGTTTCAATCGGGCACACACGGCCGTAATGGGTCGGGTGTACGTCGCGCACTTCGAAACCGGCACGTTCGCGCGTCAAGCCGCCCGGGCCAAGCGCCGAAACACGGCGTTTGTGGGTGATTTCCGACAGCGGGTTGGTTTGGTCCATAAACTGCGACAGCTGGCTGGAACCGAAGAACTCTTTGATCGCCGCCGAAATCGGCTTGGCATTGATCAGGTCATGCGGCATTAGGTTATCCGACTCCGCCTGGTTCAAACGCTCTTTGACGGCGCGTTCGACACGAGCCAGACCGGCACGGAATTGGTTTTCGGCCAGTTCGCCGACTGAACGCACACGACGGTTGCCCAGGTGATCGATGTCGTCGATTTCACCACGGCCGTTACGCAGCTCGACCAACACAGCGATGGCTTCAATCAGGTCACGCGGCGACAGCGTGAGCTGGTCACGGATGTCGGTCTTAACGCCGAGCTTATTCAGCTTGTCGGCAACGTCCTTGGCTTCGGCTTCGGTCAGGTTCTCAGCAGCGGCGCGAGCACCAAATTGCATTTCTGCCAGCAGATCGGTCACCAGTGAGGCGCGAACGCCGTTACGCTGAGCCAGATAAGCCACGACGTCGTCGGTCTTCGACGGCAGCGCGGTCATCATGACTTTCCATTCCTGGATGTCGTTGCGACCCATGCGGCGGTTGAACTTCATGCGGCCAACGCCCGACAGATCGTAGCGATCATCGGAATAGAACAGGCCGTTGAACAAAATTTCAACAGCTTCTTCTGTCGGCGGTTCGCCTGGGCGCATCATGCGGTAGATGGCAACGCGGGCCGCGGTGCGGTCGCGCGTTTCATCGGCGCGCAGGGTGTTGGAGATGAAGGCGCCGCGATCCAGATCATTGACGTAGAGCGTTTCGATGCGCTTCACACCGGCCTCATGCAGCTTAGCCAGGAGGGTGCCATCGATCTCTTCGTTGGCCTTGGCGATAATTTCACCGGTTTCCGGGTTGATCACGTCCTTAGCCAGCACACGCTCAAGCAGGAATTCTTCCGGCACGACGATGCTCTTCAGGCCCGCGGCATCCAGTTCACGGATGTGACGAGCAGTAATGCGCTTGTCTTTCGGGACAATTACCTTGCCGGCCTTGTCGCAGATGTCAAAGCGGGCAACTTCGCCACGCAGACGCTCGGGCACGAGGGCAAATTCGATTTTCTTACCGAGTGCGATCTGGTCGAATTCAAAGAAGCGCGCCAGGATTTCTTCGTCGGTCATGCCAAGCGCACGCAGCAGCGTGGTGACCGGCATTTTGCGGCGACGGTCAACGCGGAAGAACAGGGTGTCCTTCGGGTCAAATTCAAAGTCGACCCACGAACCACGGTAAGGAATCACGCGAGCCGAGAACAGCAGCTTGCCCGACGAGTGGGTCTTGCCGCGATCATGTTCGAAGAACACGCCCGGCGAACGGTGCAGCTGACTGACGATGACGCGCTCGGTACCATTGATGACGAATGAGCCGGTGTCCGTCATGAGCGGAATCTCGCCCATGTAGACTTCTTGCTCTTTCACTTCTTTGATGTCACCGGTATCGCGATCCAGAATAACCAGACGGACGCGGGCACGCAGTGCGGAGGCGTAAGTCAGACCACGCTGTTGACATTCACGGACGTCGAACGCCGGCTCGGCCAGGTTATAGCTGACGAATTCCAGGCGGGCGTTGCCGGAGTGCGACGTGATCGGGAAGATCGTCGAAAACGCGGCTTGCAGGCCTTGGCTGCGACGCTGCGCAGGCGTGATGCCCTGCTGCAGAAAATCGCGGAAGGAGTCGAGCTGGGTCGCCAGAAGGTAAGGTACCTCGAGCACCGTGTCACGCTTCGCAAAACTTTTGCGGATGCGCTTTTTCTCGGTAAATGAGTAGTTCATCATCGCTCCGGGTCTAGATCAAATTAGTGAATAGGGGTAATGCGGTTAACTGTTCTTGCCTGTCGGCAAAACAAAATGTCTGAATTTTCAACGCTTCAGGCACTTTGCTTTGCCGGCGGGAGCAGATTCGCTGCTGTGCAACGAACGCTGCAGAAACGCCAAAAGCACGCAAGGCCGGGGCGTTTTTCGCCCCAGCCTGACGTGCACGGACAACAAGGCCTTACTTGACTTCGACCTTGGCGCCAGCTTCTTCCAGTTGCTTCTTCAGTGCTTCGGCGTCTGCTTTCGAGATGCCTTCTTTCACTGGCTTCGGAGCGCCGTCGACGACGTCCTTGGCTTCCTTCAGGCCCAGGCCAGTTGCGGCACGAACCACTTTGATGACTTCAACCTTCTTATCGCCGGCGGCAGCCAGGATAACGGTGAATTCGGTTTGCTCTTCAGCAGCAGCGCCGCCTGCAGCACCACCACCAGCACCGGGGGCGGCGACGGCCATAGCGGCTGCCGACACGCCAAACTTCTCTTCAAATGCCTTAACCAGGTCGTTCAGTTCGAGAACGGTCAGGTTACCTACGGCGTCCAGGATATCGTCCTTGGTAATTGCCATGATTGTTACTCCAATAAGTTCTAATCGTTAAAAGTTGGTCGGAAGTACAGCGGTCGCAGCCC
>VEQD01000027.1 GCA_018883385.1 Rhodocyclaceae bacterium
TCCTGAAGCCCGCATTGGCCAACGGTCAGTTGCGCTGTATCGGCGCCACCACTTTTGTCGAGTACCGCGGTATTTTCGAAAAGGACTCGGCACTATCGCGTCGCTTCCAGAAGGTCGATGTCAACGAGCCATCGGTCGCTGAAACGATCGAGATCCTCAAAGGGCTCAAATCGCGTTTTGAGACGCACCATAGCATCAAGTACACGGCATCCGCACTCACCACCGCTGCCGAACTGGCCGCGCGTCACATCACCGACCGCCATCTGCCCGACAAGGCGATTGATGTGATCGATGAGGCTGGTGCCGCACAGCGCATTCTGCCAAAGAACAAACAGAAGAAGGTGGTCGGCAAACACGAGATCGAAGAAATTGTCTCGCGTATCGCTCGCATTCCACCGTCGCATGTTTCGAACGATGATAAACGCGCGCTCAAAAATCTGGACCGTGACCTCAAAGCGGTGGTCTTCGGTCAAGACAATGCGATCGACGCACTCTCGCGAGCCATCAAGATGGCGCGCTCTGGTCTGGGTCATCCGGGCAAGCCAATTGGCGCGTTCCTCTTCTCGGGCCCAACGGGCGTGGGCAAAACTGAGGTCGCCAAGCAATTGGCCTATTGTCTCGGCATCGAGCTATTGCGCTTCGACATGTCGGAATACATGGAGCGCCATGCGGTGTCGCGGCTTATTGGCGCCCCGCCGGGTTATGTCGGTTTCGAACAGGGTGGTCTTCTCACCGAAGCCATCAATAAGAAGCCCTATTGCGTTCTATTGCTCGACGAAATTGAGAAAGCACATCCGGACATTTACAACGTGCTCCTGCAGGTCATGGACCACGGCACACTAACCGATAACAACGGTCGCAAAGCCGACTTCCGCAACGTGGTCATCATTCTGACAACCAATGCCGGCCAGGAAACGCTCAATAAATCGGTCATGGGCTTCACCGCCAAGAAACAGGTCGGTGACGAAATGGAAGAGATCAAGCGCGTATTTACGCCAGAATTCCGCAACCGTCTGGATGCCGTGATTTCCTTCAAGCCATTGGATCACGACATCATCCTGCGCGTCGTTGACAAATTCCTCATGCAGCTCGAAGAGCAATTGCACGAGAAGAAAGTCGAAGTCACCTTCACCGATGCGCTTAAGGAGTATCTGGCTGATAACGGCTTTGACCCGCTCATGGGCGCCCGTCCGATGGCCCGCCTGATTCAGGACACCATCCGATCTGCGCTCGCCGACGAGTTGCTGTTTGGTCACCTGGCCCATGGCGGTCATGTCACCGTCGACATTGACCGGGACGGCAAGGTACAGCTGCACTTTGCCGACAACGCAAATAAAGACACGCAGGATCGTGAACCCGTACCGGCCTGACGAACTTGCACAGACCTCACAACCTTAAGCCGGCAGGCGCCGGACGAACTTTCGCCGCATCCCAGAATTGATATGACCGCTTATCTCACCACTGACCTCCTCGACCACAACGAAGCACTGATTCAGCAGGAACAACTGCGCATCGTCGCACCGATGTTTCAACGTTATGGGGGCAGAACATCGTTTGCCGGTCATGTCGTGACGCTCAAGCTGTTCGAAGACAACTCACTGGTGCGGTCGGTATTGGGCGAACCCGGTGCCGGCAAGGTGCTAGTGGTCGACGGCGGTGGCAGTTTGCGTTGTGCACTGCTGGGCGACCAGTTGGCCGAGTTGGCGGTCAAAAATGGCTGGGCGGGTGTGGTGGTCTATGGCTGTATCCGTGATAGCGCCGCCATTAATGCGCTGCCGCTCGGCGTGCGGGCGCTCAATACGCACCCACTTAAAACGGTCAAGAGAAACGTTGGAGAACGAGATGTGCCGGTGACATTCGGCGGCGTCACGATCAAGCCGGGCGAATGGCTTTGTGCCGACGAGGACGGGGTCATCATATCGACGCAACCCCTGGTCTGATCAGCAACGCCGTCAGAACCGCAAAAGCCGCCACAAAACATCGTTTCTGTAAGGTCCCGCAAAACCGGCCCCAGCGGCCGGTTTTTTTGTTGTGCCAATGCACACCCTGTTGAGAAAAAATTGCGGGTAATACCTATAACTCCTTGTAAATCATATGTTTTGTTAAATCTTGTGTCTTATATAAGAGTTGTTGCGTTTGCAACAAAACGCGTATATAGTCACTCCATGCGATGTCGCGCGGCAGCGCTGGGGCTCACCAAGCCAGTCCGCACGCCACCCCACTTTTCTAGCAATCTCTCCCACGGAAGGAATCAACATGGCAACTCGTGAACAGCAAATCGCCGCCCTCGAAAAAGACTGGGCAGAAAACCCCCGCTGGAAAAACGTTAAGCGCGGCTACACCGCTGCTGACGTCGTCCGTCTGCGCGGCTCGCTGCAACCGGAATACACCCTGGCGCAACGTGGTGCCAAAGTCCTGTGGGACAAAGTGAACGGTGGCGCCAAGAAGGGCTATGTGAACGCTTTCGGTGCCATCACCGCCGGCCAAGCCATGCAACAGGCCAAAGCGGGACTGGAAGCGGTGTACCTGTCGGGCTGGCAGGTTGCTGCCGACGGCAACACTTCGGAAACCATGTACCCGGATCAGTCGCTGTACGCTTACGATTCGGTGCCGACCATGGTTCGCCGTATCAACAACACCTTCAAGCGCGCGGACGAAATCCAGTGGTCGCGTGGCGTGAACCCAGGCGACAAAGAATTCATCGATTACTTCCTGCCGATCGTGGCTGATGCGGAAGCCGGTTTCGGTGGCGTTCTGAACGCCTTCGAACTCATGAAGAACATGATCGCCGCTGGTGCTGCAGGTGTTCACTTCGAAGACCAGCTGGCAGCCGCCAAGAAGTGTGGTCACATGGGTGGCAAAGTGCTCGTGCCAACCCGCGAAGCCATCGAAAAGCTGATTTCCGCACGCTTCGCTGCTGACGTCATGGGCGTACCGACCCTGATTCTGGCCCGTACCGACGCTGAAGCGGCCAACCTGATCACCTCGGACTACGACGAAAACGATAAGCCATTCCTGACCGGCGAACGCACGCAGGAAGGTTTCTTCCGCGTCAAGAACGGTCTGGAGCAGTCGATCAGCCGTGGCGTTGCTTACGCACCATACGCTGACTTGGTCTGGTGTGAAACCGGCGTGCCTGATATCGGCTTCGCCCGTGAATTCGCGCAAGCCGTGTTGGCTGCCTGCCCGGGCAAGCTGCTCTCCTACAACTGCTCGCCGTCGTTCAACTGGAAGAAGAACCTCAACGACAAGCAAATCGCTTCCTTCCAGGAAGAGCTGTCAGCACTGGGTTACAAGTACCAGTTCATCACGCTGGCTGGCATCCACATCAACTGGTACAACACCTTCCAGTTTGCCAATGCGTACGCCCAAGGCGAAGGCATGAAGCACTACGTCGAAATGGTGCAAGAGCCGGAATTCGCTGCGCGCGAAAAGGGCTACACTTTCGTGTCGCACCAGCAAGAAGTGGGCACCGGCTACTTCGACGAAGTGACCACCGTCATTCAGGGTGGCTCATCGAGCGTCAAGGCGCTAACGGGCTCGACCGAAGAAGAACAGTTCCACTAAGCACTGCCACGCTTCAGCAGAGACAGCACCTTCGGGTGCTGTTTTTGTTTGTGCCGACTCAGGCTACACTGAGCGCTTACCACCCCTCATAGAACAATTGACACCCAAGGACCTCATCATGACCCAGACAGTCACTCTCGGCGGCAACCCGATTCAAGTCGGCGGCACACTCCCACAAGTTGGCAGCACTGTGCCCGCGTTTAAGCTGGTTGCCAAGGATCTCAGCGATACCACGCTGGAAAACTTTGCCGGCAAACGTAAAGTGCTGAATATTTTCCCAAGCGTCGATACAGCGACCTGCGCCACCTCGGTTCGCCAATTCAACGCCAAGGCCAGCCAACTAAAAAACACCGTCGTACTCTGCATTTCGGCTGATCTACCGTTTGCACAGTCGCGCTTCTGCGGCGCAGAGGGTCTGGATAACGTACAGACGCTCTCCACCATGCGCGGCCGTGAGTTCCACCAGAACTATGGCGTGGCTATCGAATCAGGCCCGATTGCTGGTCTCACCGCGCGTGCGGTCGTCGTACTGGATGAAAACAATCGCGTTCTGTACCGCGAACTCGTCAGCGAGATCAAAAACGAGCCCAACTACGACGCGGCGCTGGCAGCATTGGCCTAAGGCTGATCGGACATCGTCCGACGTTTCGCCACGACTGGCTGCTGCGGCAGCCAGTAGTCTTTCTGACCATACGCCTCCTTCAACAAATCCACGAAAGCGCGCACTTTCAACGGTAAGTGGCGACGCTCCGGAAATACGGCATAAATCCCCACCGGCGGCGCGGCCCAATCATCGAGTACGCTGACCAGACGCCCCGATTGCAGGTCTTCACCGACTTCCCACATCGAGCGCCAGGCCAGCCCACCGCCAGAGCGCGCCCACTCGGCCAGAACGACGCCGTCGTTGCATTCCATCGGCCCCTTCACGCGAATGCTACGTGTTTTCACACTTGGTCCGCGCACATCTGGGCTTACCCGGAACGTCCAACCACGTTGCGGGCCTAATGCCAGACAATCGTGCTTCAGCAAATCATCGGGGGTTTGCGGTACATCGTGCTGTGCCAAATAGGCTGGCGCGCCCACTACCACCCGACGCATCTCGGCCAAACGCACCGACACCAGATTCGAGTCAGCCAATTCTCCCAAGCGGATACCGCAATCAAATCCCTCGTTGACCAGATCTACGAGACGATCTGAAAGATCAAGTGTGACACTCACATCCTGATGCAGCTTGAGAAACTGCTGCACATGGGGCGCCACATGACGTCGACCAAAACCGGCAGGCGCCGTCATCCGTAGGTGGCCACTCACCTGAATGCTGCCCTTAGCGGCAGCGGCTTCCGCACCCGCCAGATCATTCAGTATCCGCACACAGTCTTCCAGATAATTCTGCCCAGCTTCCGTAAAGGAGATCCGGCGCGTGGTTCGGTGCAAAAGCCTGGAGCCGAGGCGCTCTTCCAGGGCGTCCAGCCGACGTGCCATGATGGCCGGTGTGACCCCTTCAACCCGGGCAGCCGCCGACAACGATCCGTGCGTAGCAACCAGGACTAAAGCCTGCATTTCCTTAAATGGATTCATTGGGACTCCCCGTTTATTTGTTACTAAATGTACAAGAAGACTGGATATTTTTACACCTTTTAATTCTATTTGCACTGCAATAGAATGCAAATCATCCAGAAATTATTGGTCACTGATTAATCCCCATTTACCGGAGTTGCACCATGAGTCTCAAACTGCCTGCCGGCGTTCAGATCAACGCCCCGATTGGCGCCCGCTACGAAGAAATCCTCACCCCAGAAGCCCTCGAGTTCGTCGCCAAGCTGCACCGCGCTTTCGAACCGCGTCGGCAAGAACTGCTCAAGAAGCGTGTTGAGCGGCAGGCGCGTATCGATGCCGGTGAAATGCCGGACTTTCTGCCGGAAACCAAAGCTATTCGCGAAGGCGACTGGAAAATCGCCCCGCTGCCGAAAGCGCTGGAGCGTCGTCGCACCGAAATCACTGGCCCGGTCGAAGCCAAGATGATCATCAACGCCTTCAACTCGGGCGCTGATTCCTACATGACCGACTTTGAAGATTCGAATAGCCCGAACTGGGAAAACCAGATCCAGGGCCAGATCAATCTGTACGATGCCATTCGTCGCAAGCTCTCGTTCAAGAACGAAGCGGGCAAGGAATACAAGCTGAACGACAAGATCGCCACCCTGCAGATCCGTCCGCGTGGCTGGCATTTGGACGAGAAGCATGTGCTGATCGATGGTCAACGTGTTTCCGGTGGCATCTTCGACTTCGGTCTGGTTTTCTTCCATAACGCCAAGGAACAGATCGCTCGCGGCGCCGGCCCATTCTTCTATCTGCCGAAAATGGAAAGCCATCTGGAAGCCCGACTGTGGAACGACATCTTCGTGATGGCCCAGAACGAGATCGGTCTGCCGCAAGGCACGATCAAGGCCACCGTCCTGGTCGAAACTATTCTCGCCACCTTCGAGATGGAAGAAATTCTGTACGAACTGCGCGAGCATTCGGCCGGTCTGAACGCTGGTCGCTGGGATTACATCTTCAGCTGCATCAAGAAGTTCAAGAAGAACAAGGATTTTTGTCTGGCGCAACGCGGTGCCATCACCATGGAAGTGCCGTTCATGCGTTCGTACGCCCTCGCACTGGTTAAGGCGTGCCACAAGCGCGGCGCACCGGCCATGGGTGGTATGTCGGCGCTGATTCCGATCAAGAGCGATCCGGTTGCCAACGAAAAAGCACTGGCCGGCATTCGTCATGACAAAACGCGTGATGCCAACGATGGCTTCGATGGTGGTTGGGTTGCCCACCCGGGCCTGGTGGCGATTGCCGCTGAAGAGTTCCAGAAGGTGCTGGGCGATCGCCCGAACCAGTGGGAAAAGCAACGCACCGAAGAATTCGGTGCCAAGGACTGGCTGAACTTCCAACCGGAACAGCCGATCACCGAAGCCGGTCTGCGCAATAACATCAACGTCGGCATTCACTACTTGGGTAGCTGGCTGGCCGGTAATGGTTGCGTGCCCATCCACAACCTGATGGAAGATGCCGCCACCGCCGAGATCTCGCGTTCGCAAGTCTGGCAGTGGGTAGTTTCGCCGAAGGGCATTCTGGATGACGGGCGCAAGGTCACCGTCGAGATGGTTCGCGCCATGATTCCGGAAGAGCTGGCCAAGGTGAAAGCGACGGTCACCGCGCAAGGCGAGAAGACCGACACCTACGATCAGGCGGCAGTTATCTTCGATAAGATGTCGCTGACCCCGGAATACCCGGAGTTCCTGACCTTGCCGTTGTACGAAGCCATGGCCTAATCCGGCGATGCGCTCCTAGACGGCACCTGCGGGTGCCGTCTTCATTTGAGGAACCACCCAATGATTGCTGCGCTGACCTGGTTACTGCTCTATCAGCTCGCGGGCGAAGTCTTGGCGCGCGTTTTGTCTCTGCCGGTGCCCGGCCCGGTCATCGGTATGGCACTGCTCTTTGGCACGCTGGTCGTTCGCGGATATCTGGGGCGCCCCATTCCGCAACCCATGCAGCAGACGGCCAATGTGCTGCTCCAGCATTTGTCGCTGCTTTTCGTACCGGCCGGCACCGGCATCATGATCTACTTACAACTCATCGCCGAAGAATGGCTACCGATTACCGCTGCCCTCCTCGTCAGCACTGTCGGTGGCATGGCTATGACGGCGCTGATTCTGAAAGCACTCATGGGTCGTCAGCAACCGGGAGGCGTGTCCGATGATGCCTGAACGCCTCAACCAGACCTGGGTCTATCTCTCCGCCTCGCCGCTCTTCTGGCTAACAATGACGTTAGTGGCGTACCAGCTCGCGTTTTATCTCTACCAGCGTTGTGGTCAGCGCCCTATCGCCAACCCGGTGTTGATTTCGATCATCCTGCTCGTCTCATTGCTGACAGCCACCAACACCCCCTATCACCGGTACTTTGAAGGCGCGCAATTCGTGCACTTCCTGTTAGGCCCGGCCACGGTGGCGCTGGCCATTCCGCTTTACGGGCAATTCCGCAAGCTGGTTAACATGGCAGGTCCACTCGCCATTGCACTGGTCGGTGGATCGCTCACCGCGATGTTGAGCGCGGTCTTTGTCGGCCATTGGTTCGGCGGCAGCTTGCCGACGCTACTCTCCCTGGCGCCGAAATCGGTCACCACGCCCATCGCCATGGGCATTGCCGAAAACATTGGTGGTCACCCATCGCTCGCCGCGGTGATGGTCATCGTCACCGGTATTCTGGGGGCCATGGTGGCACAGACGCTTTATCGCTGGCTCAATATCCGTGACGATGCCGTGGCTGGCTTCGCGCTGGGCGTCTCCGCGCATGGCATTGGCACTGCGCGTGCATTTCAGATCAACGAGACGACGGGCGCCTTCGCCGCACTCGGCATGGGACTAAACGGGCTGCTCACGGCGGCGGCCCTGCCAGGCATTGTGAGCTGGATCAGACCCTGGTTGCAGTAGGCCCTATCGCCTATCGCGCTAAGCCAGTACCAGCTCGCAAGGGGTCGACCAATCGATCGCCGACGTCTGCCACCGTTGTGCCCAGGCACTCGGCCCAAACAGGCGAACCTGCTTAACACCCGGCTGTTTGACCAGCGACAGAGCCACTGCCTCGTCGACATAAACCACATTGAACAGACCATCCGGTAGACCACATTGCCCACAAAGCTCGGCCAGCGCCAGCGCGCAGGAGGGCGCATCCGGCGATGGCACCAGGGTCACCGCGCCACCCCGCACGATCACGGGGAGCACCAGTTTTACCGCGGCTGACAAGGGCATCCCTGGGCCAGCCAACGCCAATGTCGAGTGACCCTGTCCAGTCGGCCGCACTTCACCAATCAGTGGTTGCGCCAACAGGGTTCTCACGTACTCGATTGCATTCGCAACATCGGCTTTGCCCGCGTCCAGATGGGTTTGGCTTTCTACCGCAGAAAGCCCGGCAAAGTGCGCTTCCAGTTCATTCAGTGCTGCCACCAGCGCGTTGAGAACACCATGCATGGCCGGCGGCAAAAGCCCGGTCGCCTGGTTAGCGCTCTCGACCGCCGTCACTGCCAACGCCTGATCCACCAACGGCACACGCCGGATCAAACGCTGCGTGGCTGTTTCGCGTATCTCGTGAAATACCGGCACCATCGTCAACAGAGGGCGACCATTAATCCAGAGCGGTATCGCCGGCGCTTCACGCGGCGGCAAGGTACAACAACCAGTCATGCTGCTTCGTCTCTTTTGTGGGCATTTCGCCGTGCGAGCCGACGAATCCGAAATCCCTGTGTTTCACATAGTAAAATACAGGACCTCTTGAAATTAATGCGTATTCTAGCTGCACAACCCCTGACCAATGAGCAAAACACCACAACCCGCGTCAAATACCTTTGCGGCCAATCCGACTGGCGTGCAGGTGTTTGATCGTGCCGACTGCTTGCTATCGTTGCTGGCCAGCCAGCATACGCCGGTCAATCTCAAGTTTCTGGCCAACGAATCGGGTTTACACGTTTCCACAGTCCATCGGATTCTGGGTGCGCTTGCGGCCATTGGCCTGGTCGAGCACCAGGTCGGCGGCGTCTATCGTTTAGGGCTGCGCTGGCTGGAATACGGCAACCTGGTTCGCGAACGTCTTGAATTGCGCGACGTCGCACGACCGTACATCGAATCGCTGCATAAGGCCATCGGTGAACCCGTCAACCTGGCCATCCGAGACGGCGATGACATCATCTATCTGGATCGGGTGTCTTCGAATGCATCGCGCATCCGGGTTGTCTATCGCGTGGGCTCGCGAGCGCCGCTGCACCTCACGTCTCTGGGCAAACTCTTTCTGGCAGAAGAGTCTGCCAAGGCCTTGACCGCCTACATTGCCCGCACGGGTTTACCTGGTAATACGGAACACTCGCTCACCCGCGCCAATCTCCTCAGCAAAGCGCTCAAGGAGGTTCAACGGTCAGGCATCGCCTTCGACAATGAAGAGGCCGAACTGGGACTACGTTGTGTCGCCGCACCCGTGCGTGACGATCAAGGCACATTAGTAGCAGCGATCTCCGTCTCTTCGACCAGCGAACGATTTAGCGAACACGAAACGGCCTGGGTGCCCGCGCTCAAAGAATGCGCACAAGCCGTCTCTCATGCCCTTGGCGCCAGAGACTAATCCAGGTTAACTGCGGGTGGCTTCAGCCCACTTCTTCAGGCGATTGGCATCACCCACGCGCGTCATCGAGCCTTCCGAATCGAGCAAAACAAACAGCATCGGACGGTTGTTGACCTTGGCCTGCATCACGAGGCACTTGCCCGCCTCACGGATAAAACCGGTTTTTGAAACACCAATGTCCCAGCTATCCGAGCGTACTAACGGATTTGTGTTGCGATATTCCTGAATACGGCCACGTACATCGAATTTGGCATCCGACGTGGTCGACGCTTCACGGATCGCCGCGTACTTCGAGGCGGCTGCCACCATCTTGGCCAGATCGCGGGCTGTCGACACGTTACCCGAGTTTAATCCGGTCGGATCCATGAAGCGGGAATTGGTCATGCCGAGCTCTTGCGCCTTACGATTCATGGCCCCCACAAACGCCGCAATACCGCCCGGGTAGTTACGACCCAGGGCATGGGCTGCACGATTTTCTGAGGACATCAGTGCTAACAGCAACGCCTCCTGACGCGTGAGCTGTGTGCCCACCGCCAGACGTGAACGGCTTCCCTTGAGCATATCCACATCGTCATCGGTAATGAAAAATTCTTCATTCATGGGGAGCTGCGCATCAAGCATCACCATGGCTGTCATCAGCTTGGTAATCGAAGCAATCGGTACGACTTGCGTGGCATTCTTCTGATAGAGGGCTTCGCCATTCTGCATGTCAAGCAATAGCGCAGCGTGCGAATGCAACCCCGGCGTGCTGCCAACCGGCCCGTTCCACTCGCCCCAGTGATCCGGTGGATTGTCACGACGTTTCTTGCTGGCCAGCAGACGACTCTGTTTCTTCGAGGTCGCTGTCACCACCTTTTCCCTGGCCGCTTTTTGAGCCGCCAATGTCTTTGGCGTTTCTTTCATGGCCTGGGATTTCACCGACGGCGCAGATTTCTTGGATGTCGAGGACGATTTGGCGTTTTTCGATGGAGACGTACTTTTGGCCGGTGCGGCGCTCTTGCTGCTCTTGGCGTTCTTGCTCTCCGGCTCCTTGTTACTCGCCGCCAGCGCTGGCAGGGTCAGCACGGCACCTGCCATCAACCCCAGCAGGACTTTGGAAATCTCGGAACGCTTGAATAAAACCATACAGACACCACAGCAGGGGGCTCACGGAGTAATCCGTAAAACCGGATTCAGACAATAGGGGTATTTTAACGCAAACGCCCCGGTTTTCAAGAAAAAACCGGGGCGAAAATCCATCAAAAATAATGGGATAGACAAACTAGCTTAAGCGTTGCCTCAGTTCTCGGCACCTTCGTCCATGAGCGCATCGACCACGGCCAAGGCCGTGACATTGACGATGCGGCGTACTGTCGCGGTCGGCGTCAGGATGTGCGCCGGTTTGCGCGAGCCGAGCAGAATCGGCCCCACCGTCAGATTGTCACCGGCCGCCACCTTCAACAGATTGAACGCAATGTTAGCGGCATCTAAATTTGGCATGATCAGCAAGTTGGCCTGACCCTTCAGGCGGCTGTTTGGAAACACCTGCGCACGAATCTGTTCATCCAGCGCGGCGTCACCATGCATTTCACCTTCCACTTCCAGACCCGGCGCAACCTCGCGCAGACGCCCCAACAGCGCGCGCATTTTTTCCGCAGTTGGCGTATCCAGGCTACCAAAGGACGAATGCGACAGCAGCGCCACTTTCGGCGCAATGCCAAAACGACGAATTTCTTCTGCCGCCAGCAGCGTTGTCTGCACCAACTCGTCCACGGTCGGGTTGTAATTCACATAAGTATCGGCCACAAAGACAGTTCGTCCCGGCAACATCAGCAGATTCATGGCGGCCAGACGCCTCACGCCCGGGGCATTACCGATAATGTTTTCAACGTGCGTCAGATGCAATTCGTAACGACCAAAAGTGCCGCACACCATGCCATCGGCGTAACCGAGTCGCACCATCAACGCGGCATACAAGGTCGCCCGACGGCGAATCTCCCGCTTGGCATAATCCGGGCCCACGCCCTTGCGCTCGGTAAGCCGGTGGTACTCCTGCCAGAACTCGTCGTAGTGTGATTCGAAAAACGGGCCATCGTTGTAGATGACTTCGAAGTCGACCCCCGGACGAATGCGCAATCCCGCTGTTTCGATCTTGCGTTCGATTTCGGCAGGGCGGCCGATCAACAAGGGTTTGGCAATGCCTTCATCACAAACCACCTGCACGGCACGCAACACACGTTCGTCTTCGCCCTCGGCGAAGACGATGCGCTTGGGTGATAGCTTCGCCTGCGCAAACACCGGTTTCATAATCATGCCGGAGTGGTACACAAACTCGTTCAGACTCTGTAGATAACTTTCCCAATCACGAATCGGGCGGGTCGCCACGCCCGAATCCATCGCCGCCTGTGCCACGGCAGGCGCAATCTTCACAATCAGACGCGGATCAAAGGGTTTGGGGATCAAATACTCATGGCCGAAGCCACTCACTTTTTCGCCGTAGGCAGAAGCCACCACGTCCGATTGTTCGGCGCGCGCCAGGTCGGCAATCGCCTTCACTGCCGCCAGCTTCATCTCTTCAGTAATCGTCGACGCGCCAACGTCCAGCGCCCCCCGGAAAATGAACGGAAAACACAGTACGTTATTCACCTGGTTCGGATAATCGGAACGGCCGGTTGCAATGATGGCGTCATCACGTACCGCCCGCACTTCATCCGGCAGAATTTCCGGAGTGGGGTTGGCCAGCGCCAGAATCAATGGCTGCTTCGCCATCTTGACGACCATCTCTGGCTTCAGCACGCCGCCAGCCGAGAGACCCAGAAACACGTCTGCCCCCTCGATGACCTCGGTCAACGTGCGTGCTTCGGTTTTCTTGGCGTAGCGCGCCTTGATCGGGTCCATGTCTTCCGCTCGGCCTTCATAGACCACCCCGTGAATATCAGTGACCCAGATGTTTTCGACGGGGACACCCAGCTGCACCAGCAGGCCCAGGCAGGCCAGCGCCGCAGCACCTGCACCCGAGGTCACCAGCTTGACCTGCTTTAGATCCTTACCAAGGAGATGCAGCCCATTCAACAATGCCGCACCGACCACAATCGCCGTGCCGTGCTGGTCATCGTGAAAGACCGGAATCTTCATGCGCTCGCGCAGCTGCTTCTCAATATAGAAGCACTCAGGCGCCTTGATATCTTCCAGATTGATGCCGCCAAAAGTAGGCTCCAGGCTCGCGATAATTTCGACCAGACGATCCGGATCGTTTTCGCTCACTTCCAGATCGAACACATCAATGTTGGCAAACTTCTTGAACAACACGCCCTTGCCTTCCATCACCGGTTTGGCAGCCAGCGGACCAATATTCCCCAAACCCAGTACCGCGGTGCCGTTGGTGATCACGCCCACAAGGTTGGCGCGCGATGTCAGCGTTGCTACTTCATCGGGTCTGGCGACAATCTCTTCGCATGCCGCTGCCACACCGGGCGAATAGGCCATCGATAGATCATATTGGTTCGTCAACTGCTTGGTCGGCGTGACGGCAATTTTTCCCGGTTTGGGAAAGCGGTGATAGTAGAGCGCGGATTCGCGCAGACGCTGCGTATTTTTCTTGGCCGAATCATCGGCAACGCTTTGATTTTGATCGTTTTTTTCTGGCACAGCCATGTCTCCAGGAGGTCTTGCGCACCCAATAGCATACGCCGACTTTCTCTGTCGTGCGTGAAGTGAGATAATTACAGTTTTACCAAAACCCGATAAGACTGATCGACACGCAAAAGTCAGCCTAAGCCAGCGCAATCCTCAGGGATGCACAGGACACACAGGAGAAATCATGGTCGCCATTAACGCCCCGGAATACGTCAAGAACACCCGCCTCAAAGCCTGGGTTCAAGAAATCGCCCAGCTCACCGAACCGGAGCAGGTCGTCTGGTGTGACGGATCCCAGGAAGAGTACGACCGCCTCTGTGCCCAGATGGTCCAAGCCGGCACCCTGATCAAACTGAACGAAGCGAAGCGCCCGAATTCCTACCTGGCTTTTTCTGACCCGTCCGATGTAGCGCGTGTTGAAGACCGCACTTACATCTGCTCGGAGCAGCAAATTGACGCCGGCCCGACCAACAACTGGGAAGATCCGGCCAAGATGCGCAAAACCCTCAACGGCCTGTTCAAAGGCTGTATGAAGGGCCGCACGATGTACGTGATCCCCTTCTCGATGGGCCCGCTGGGTTCACCGATCGCCCACATCGGCGTTGAAATTTCGGATTCGCCGTACGTTGTCACCAACATGCGCACCATGACGCGTATGGGCAAAGCCGTCGTCGAGCTGCTCGGCACCAGCGGCGAATTCGTCCCCTGCGTCCACACCGTCGGCGCGCCACTGGGCCACGGCGAAAAGGATGTGGCCTGGCCATGCAACCCAGACACCAAGTACATTGTGCACTTCCCGGAAACCCGCGAGATCTGGTCCTACGGCTCCGGCTATGGCGGCAACGCGCTCCTGGGCAAGAAGTGCTTCGCCCTGCGCATCGCCTCGACCATGGCGCGCGACGAGGGCTGGCTGGCCGAGCACATGCTCATCCTCGGTGTGGAATCGCCGGAAGGTGAAAAATCCTACGTCGCTGCCGCCTTCCCGTCGGCCTGTGGCAAAACCAACTTCGCCATGCTGATTCCGCCGCAAAGCTTCAATGGCTGGAAGATCACCACCATTGGTGACGATATCGCCTGGATCAAGCCGCGCACAGACAAAGATGGCGTCACCCGTTTCTATGCCATCAACCCGGAAGCCGGTTTCTTTGGTGTCGCCCCGGGCACCAGTGAAAAGACCAACTACAACGCCTTGGCCACCCTGAAAGAAAACATCATCTTCACCAACGTCGCGCTGACCGACGATGGCGATGTGTGGTGGGAAGGCTTGACCAAAGAAGCACCGGCCCATTTGATCGATTGGCAAGGCAAAGACTGGACACCGGACATCGGCAAGGAGACCGGTCGTAAAGCCGCACACCCGAACTCGCGATTCACGGCACCGGCAGCACAGTGCCCGTCGGTTGACACCGCCTGGGAAGACCCCGCTGGCGTACCCATCTCGGCCTTCATTTTCGGTGGCCGCCGCGCCACGACCGTGCCGCTGGTCTATGAAGCCTTCAATTGGAACTATGGTGTCTATCTGGCCTCGACACTGGGTTCGGAAACCACCGCCGCCGCCTTTGGCGCCCAAGGCGTCGTTCGTCGCGACCCATTCGCCATGCTGCCCTTCTGCGGCTACAACATGGGCGACTACTTCCGTCACTGGCTGGAAATGGGCAAGGCCGTCGACAACCCACCAGGTATCTTCTGCGTCAACTGGTTCCGCCTCGACGACGATGGCAAGTTCATGTGGCCAGGCTTCGGCGACAATATGCGTGTGCTCAAGTGGATCATTGACCGCGTCAAGGGTCGGGTCGCCGCCAAGGAAACCGCGCTGGGCTGGACGCCGAACTTCGAAGACATCGATTGGACCGGCCTGGACATGACCCGCGAAGAATTCCAGCGCCTGACCCAGCTCGACACCGCCGGCTGGCAAAAGGAACTGGAGTCGCACAAAGAGTGGTTCGACAAACTGGCCGAACGTCTGCCGCAGGAACTGGAACTGATTCGTCAGCTCAGCACCCTGACAATGACCGAAACCAACAAGCAGGCTGCCTAGGGTCACCACCTCGTAGGCGATCTCATACAAAGGCCACCTCCGGGTGGCCTTTGTGTTGGCACGATCTCATTGCACATGACCACCCTTCCCAACCGCAGCCACGATCGCCAATGCTTATTGGCGATCGGCGTGATGCTCCTGGCGTGGTCCGCCCCACTGCATGCCGAGGCCGGCTTATTTTCCTTACCACGGCTTACCCCCGAGGAAATTCTGCCCAGTCGTTCGGATTTTCTATCCCAAAAAACACTCCTGGGCGACTGGGGGGGACTACGACCCTGGCTCGATCAATATGGTGTGAGTTTCACGCTCAATCAGACCAGTGATTACGTCGGCAACACACGCGGTGGTATTCGACAGGGCTTTGTCTATGATGGCCTGCTCGATCTTGAACTGGATATCGACCTAAATAAAGCATTGGGTTGGCAGGGCGGCAAAATCCATTTCACCGGCTACGGCATCCAGGGACAGGATCTTTCAAGCCAGTACATCGGCAGCGTTCTGACAACCACCAATGTCGAATCCAGCCCCTCGATTCCCAAAGTCGGTGAGTTCTGGCTGGAACAGAAACTACTCGATAACCGATTGGGCATCCGCGCCGGCCTGCTTGAGGCGGATCGCTATTTCATCATCAGCCCCACTGCCAACGTCTTCGTCAACTCGACCTTCGGATTTCCGGATAGCTGGGAGGTCAACATGCCCGGCAGCGGGCCCGGTTACCCCAACGCTACCCCCGGTCTGTTGGCGAGCTATGACTTCAACGACGACTGGAAAATTACCGCCTCGGTCATGAACGGCACTCCCAACGGGCCAGAAACCGCCTCATCCCAATATGGCACCAAGCTACCAGTCGGTAACGGCACCCTCTCATGGCTTGAGGGTGCCTTCACACCCGAGTGGTCGCTGGGCAACCAGGTATTACCGGGTTACTACAAACTGGGAGGCTGGTACAACTCGTACACCATCAACAACGTCACACTTGATGACACCGGGCGCACTTTCGACAACCCGATCAATAGCAGCTATCGTGGCCAATACTCGGTGTATGGGCTGGTCGATCAGGCACTCTGGCGCGAGGCCAACAGCACAACGCAGGGACTGAATGCGTTTGCCCGCGTCACTTACAGCCCACAGACCGAACGCAATCTCGTGACCTGGTATTTCGACACGGGTCTGGCCTACATTGGTTTGTTTGACGGTCGTCCGGAAGACATTATTGGCCTGGGCTTTGCCTGGGCCAAATTCACGCCATACCTGAATGGGCAAATTGCGGCACAAAACGCCCAGGCCGGCACACAAACCCCGATGGCCACCGCAGAATCCATGGTTGAACTGACCTACCAGGCGCCCATTTCTCCCTGGCTGACGCTCCAACCCTTCTTCCAGCTCGCCATCAATCCTGGCGGCAAGGCACCCATGCCTAACAATCCGAATCAGGCGATTTCCAGCGCCACCGTGGTCGGCCTTCGCGCCAACGTTGCCTTCTAAGCAATCAGTCAACCACCTGCCATTCAGGGGATGCCTCGCGGACGCGCCGCCAATCGAAGCAGGGGCCCGGGTCTGTCTTTCGACCTGGCGCGATGTGGGCGTGACTCGTCACCGCTTTAATGGGTAATACGTCAGACAACGCACCGAGCAACTGCTGCAAGGTGGTGTATTGCGCCTCTTCGAAAGGGGTCTCATCATCACCCTCCAGCTCGATCCCCACCGAGAAATCATTACAACGCTCACGCCCCTGCCAAGTCGATACGCCCGCGTGCCAGGCGCGTGCCGTGACCGGCACACACTGAATCAATGTGCCATCGCGGCGAATAAAAAAATGTGCCGACACCTTCAGGTGGGCAATTTCGGCAAAATAGGGGTGTGCCTCCGGGTTCAACTGATTCGTGAACAGTTGCATCACACCGGGCCCACCAAAGTCACTCGGCGGTAGGCTGATCGCGTGGATTACGACAAGGTCGGTCACCGTATCCGGCGCGCGGGCGTCCTGATTCGGCGACTCGATGCGTCGCGCCGGCAAAAACCAGCCGTCCGCCCAAAACCCATGCTGGCTATTGGTCATCGCTCTCGCCCTCGATATCTGACAGATCTGGACGCGCGTCATCAGATATCACCGGCTGATAGGCCGCATAGCCGTCGCGGGCAATGCAGTTGCGCACGTAATCCAGCGAGCTGCGCAACGTGTAATAGTCGCCTGCGATCGATTTAGGCACCTTCATGGTGAGCGCCTCGCGCTCCATGTCATCAATCTTCGCCAGATAAGCGACTTTCTGTGTCGCGTCATAATTGCGCAACAGGCTCTGCTCGAAGAACTTCAAAGCCCCGTACATCCGATTAATGCGGCCGCGCACCCGGTTCTTGTGATAATTCGGCATCGACTTGATGATGGGATACGCCACGGCCAGGAAAGGCAACAAGGTCAGCACCAGGCGACGAATAAACTCGGCCAGCCAGAACGGCAGAT
>VEQD01000028.1:0-9461 GCA_018883385.1 Rhodocyclaceae bacterium
TTTCATCATACCTAAACCCCATTCATCGCTCACCACACCCCACGTTCTGGCCATGACCTGGGTCGATGGTGATCCCATCGAGTCCTTGGTCAATGATGCTGATGATTTAAGAAATCGTGTGGCCGAACAGCTCTTCGAACTCGTCTTGAAAGAGCTGTTCGAGTTTCATGTCCTGCAGTCAGATCCCAATTTTGCCAATTACCGATTCAATCGTGCGCGACAACACATTGTTTTGCTGGATTTTGGGGCGACAAGAGCATTGCCTTTAATGATCGTCGAGGGCTATCGCAAACTCATGCGGGCAGGGTTGGCCAAAAATCGCGCCACGATGCACGAGGCTGCAACAGAGATTGGTTATTTCGGTCTTGAAATGAATCAGCAACAGATCAACACCGTCATGGATCTTTTCGAAATGGCGTGTGAGCCACTATGTCATATCGGTGCCTATGATTTTGCGACCTCAACCTTGCCCAGGCGCATGCATGACTTGGGAATGACGCTGGCACTTGATCGCGACTTTTGGCACACCCCACCGATTGATGCACTCTTCCTGCATCGCAAACTCGCCGGCATGTATCTGCTGGCAGCCAGGTTAAGAGCCAAAGTAGACATAGGTGATCTGGCTAGAAAATATCTGACCCATTAACTTTTATACGACAAAAATTTTCCAATAAAAATTGCATTTGTGTTCCGGAGGTATTTCAAGTAAAAGTAACAAATGCTTATGTATGGGCAAAAAACAAGGCGTGCCCCAGGAATCAACGCATTCAAGTGTTGCGGGTTTTTGTTTTCCCTTCTGCTCCGTTGCCTTGCTGTTGCCTTTACGCTAACGAATGGATGGGCCAATGCAATTCCTGAAGATGCAGAATCGCTAGAGCCGCCCGAAGGCTCGCTCACCTTGCCATCTGTCTTTTCCCAGAAGCCCTTTGCCGAGATTGGTGGTAGTTATGAACATCTGACCAATGGCTATACCCCGTGGGCGTCCCAGTATTTGGATGTGACCGTGCCACTCCACTCGCAAGGTTTGGTCAATGTCAATATTCTGAACGCCAATCGGTTCTCGCAGAACGATACGGCGGGATACCTGAACTACGCGTATCCATTTCGCTACGGTGTGTTAAGCGCCGAAGGCGGATACACGGTTAACCCGCAATTTTTAACCAAAGACCTCTACGGGATCGGTTGGAACGGGCGACTCCCTTATTCGTTCAATTACCTGCTGTCGGCTAGAACCTCCCAGTACCTTACGGGAGATACGCAAACTATCAATATGGGTGTCGACAAGTACTACGGGGAATATCGCTTTGCCTATACCCTGGTTCGGTCTGTGCTGGATTATTCAGAGCGGAGTTGGCTCAGTAAATTCCAGGTGCAATGGTTGGGTGAGTCCGGACACAAGTTGGGGCTGCTCTATGCCACAGGCCATGAACCCATGGTGGTCACCATTGGCAATCTGAGCAATATCGATGTGGTTACCTATCAAGCGGATGGTTTGTATAAAATAAACCAAACTTTTGGCCTAACAGTGTCCTTATGGCATGCCGTTCAGGGCAGCTATTACCAGAGAAATGGGGGGCAGTTGGGTGTCCGCGTTGCTTTCTGACAATCTTTTGTTATTTGCATGGAACCTGACCTGCTTATTGATGCTCAGTGTTGCCGGTTTGTTTTTTCTGATCTGCAGAAAGCATTATCAACGACGCCAACGCTATCGTGCTGTCACGGAGATTGATCGGCTGTTAAAGCAGATGACTGATCCCGAATTGTTTAATGAGTCTAATGTGGCGTTTCATGAACGGTTACGGCATTACTACGATCATAACTACGTTGATTTACTTTATACATGGACACGGCAATTCCAAAAACTAACAGCTGTTGAGCGTGACCTCTATTGCAATAACTCCGCGCGTTGTGGTCTTTTTGATCATATATCTGAGAATTTAAATGATCGTGACTCGGCAAAAGTTTGTATTTCTTTGGAGGTCTGCGGTCTTGCGCGCATGACAAGCTTTGCTGAGCAGGTTATGCGCTACTCTTGGGCGCCTACCTTTGCACCGTTTGCGTGCCACGCGCTGGTGCGTATGAATTTTGACGAGGGAATGCCCTGTGTTCTCAGAGCCTATGGTCACCAACTCATCAGCAATGCCGAATTGATCAGCATATGTACTGAATTCAGTAAAGATGAACTGACTTCGTGGGCGACGCAGACTGCCCACTGGCCTTTGCCTGAGGTCTTACATAAATACTGGGTGAGCGCATGAGTATGCATGATATTGCGAGCATGATCGTGCGCTCATACGAGCGCTTTCTACACGCCCACTTGTTGCTGGCTTTTGTCGTCTACATGTTCATTTTAGTGTCACAGCGCAAGCACTTCCGACATCTCAAAGTTAAATCCTTTACTAACGATCAGATTCCATTTGATCTCATTCATGCGCCATGTGTCACATTAATCATGCCGGTACATAATGAAGGGCCTGCAGTAATCGACAGTATTGAAGCCGCACTCAGTTCGGATTACCGAAATCTCGAAATTATTGTCGTTAATGATGGATCTCTAGATGATACTTTCAGCATCATCCAAGAACGCTACGCCCTAATTTTGACGACAAGAGACCGTGCACGAACGTTACCCGATATTCAACCTAGGGGAATTTACCAAAGTCAGAAAGACGCTAGATTGCTTTTGATTGATAAGGAGCACTCGGGTAAAGCGCAAAGTCTGAATATGGGGATTGAGTACGCCACGGGAGATCTGCTCTGTTGTATGGACGGTGATTCCATCATGCTGCCGGATGCGCTCCCTAAACTGGTGACCAAATTTATTAACGAGCCTAAACTCATTGCATTGGGCGGCGCTGTTGCACCCAGCAATCAATTGTCCATCCGTGATGGGCGCATCGTTCGCCAGGAAATCAGCACAACTTTTCTGGAAAAGATCCAAGTAGTGGAATATCTCCGGTCGTTTACACTTTGGCGTACCGGATGGTCATATGTCGATGGGTTGTTAATCATCAGCGGTGCCATGACGGTTTTTACCAAGCAAGCACTTGTCAATATTGGTGGATTTAAATCAGACACAGTCACCGAAGATTTAGACGTTGTGCTTCGTTTGCACCAGTATTACTGTGAACATCAGATTCCCTACCATGTATGGACGATACCCAATGTAATCTGTTGGACACGCGTTCCCAAAACGCTTAGTCAACTACGAAAGCAAAGGATTCGCTGGATGATCGGCGCCCTGCAATGCCTTAGTAAATTCCGCACGTTGATTGGCAACCAACAGAATCCGGTGCTTGGCTGGTTTGCGCTACCCCATCTGATTTTTATTGAGGTATTTGCGCCGGTCATCGAATTTCTTGGGCTACTGGTACTCATTGCATCGGCCGTCATGGGCTTGCTGTCATATCAATCAGCGATTGTTTATGGTTTTTTGATTTATGCTTTGACCGGATTTTATTCCTGGAATTCAATTTACGCCGGTGATATCTATTTCAAGAATTATTCCAGCTTGTGGGATGATCTACGTGTAGGGCTAGTTGGCTTAATCGAGCCCATCGGCTACCGCCAACTTGATTCAATCTGGCGAATGATCGGTTGGTGGAAATGGCTCAGTAACAAAAAGATTGAGTGGTGATTTAAAGCAGTTTGGTACCTACCCACCAAGCGCCGGCGGCGATTAGGGCGCTACAGGGAATCGTCAGGATCCATGCCCAAACGATGTTGCCGGCCACGCCCCAGCGTACGCGACGTGCCCCGCGGGTTGAGCCAACCCCGGCGATGGCGCCGGTAATGGTGTGCGTTGTCGAGACAGGAATGCCGAGTGCGGTGGCAAAGAAGAGGGTGATGGCGCCTGCGCTGTTGGCGCAGAAGCCCCGCGCCTGATTGAGTTTGGTGATGCGGTTGCCCATGGTTTTGACGATGCGCCAGCCGCCAAACATGGTGCCAAGGCCCATGGCGGTATAGCAGGCGAGTACCACCCAAGACGGCACGTGCTCGTTGGGGCTGGAGGCGCCGGCAGCGATGAGCAGCATCCAGATGATGCCAATGGTCTTCTGTGCATCATTACCCCCATGGCCCAGGCTGTAACCAGCGGCAGATACCAGCTGCAGCCGCCGAAAGTGTTTGTCGACCTTACTGGGCGACATGTTCCGGCAAAGCCACGACACAATCACCATCATCAGGCTGCCAATGGTAAATCCTAGGAAGGGGGCGATAAAGATGAAGGCGATAATCTTCAGCACGCCAGCGGAGATGAGGCTACCAAATCCGGCCTTGGCCACGGCAGCACCGACCAGCCCCCCGACCAGGGCGTGGGATGATGACGAGGGGATGCCGTAATACCAGGTGATCACGTTCCAGGCGATAGCACCGATCAGTGCGCCGAAGATCAGGTAATGGTCAACGATTGAGGGATCGATGGTGCCCTTGCCGATCGTGCCGGCGACCTTGAGCTCGAATAAAAAATAGGCGAGAAAGTTAAAGACGGCGGCCCAGAGCACAGCCTGGTGGGGTTTGAGTACGCGCGTTGATACGATGGTGGCAATCGAGTTGGCTGCATCATGAAAGCCGTTCATGAAGTCGAATAGCAGCGCCACGATGACGAGGGTGATGATCACCCCCAGGCTCATTTGCAGGTTATCCATGGATCAGACGGCCAAACAATCAGGAGTTTTCGAGGACGATGGCCTCGATGGTGCCCGACACATCTTTGCAGCGATCTGACACGGATTCCAGAATTTCGTAGATTTCCTTGAGTTTGATGACCTGGCGCACATCGGCTTCTTCGCGAAACAGTTTGGACATCAGCTCACGATGCAGGCGGTCAGCGTCTGATTCGAGTTCATCAATTTCGTGACAAATGGTCAGTATGTGCGGGCCGTTCTGCATGCTATCGAGCAGTTTGACGACGGCGGCGATGTGGTTGCAGCAACGGGCGGTCACTTGTGCCAGGGCTATGGCCTCTTGCGGCACACGGTGGATGTCGTAGAGCGCGACCGACTCGGCGACGTCTTGGATGATATCCAGGATATCGTCCATGCCACTGATGAGCTCATGAATTTCGTCACGGTCAAAGGGGGTGATAAATGACTTGTGCAATTGGGCCAGTGTTTCGTGGGTAACCTTGTCAGCCTCACGTTCGACGGCGTCAATCTCATCGGCGAGACGGGCGACTTCACTTGGCTGATTGGCCAGTGCCGTGATCAGTTCGGTCAGTAACTGACCGCCCTTGATAATGAGTGCGGCATGGGTGTTGAAGTGGTCGAAGTATTTGCCCTCTTTGGGCATCAGTTTGCCGAACATGGTGATCCTATGCGGTGTCATTTTTGTGAAACGTTATTGTAATCTTTAGCCAAGAATCACGAACGGCTCAGACACGATAAAATGTGACATCTTATTGACCTATGGCAATGATGAAACAGACGCACCTACTCCTGTCCTGCACCTTGTTAGTGCTTTTGGGTTGTGCCATGACTCAAAAGCCGGTGGGCGTCAACGACAGCACAATGCCGACAGGCGCCGCGTCTGTGAAGCAAGGGGTCTATGGCGATCCGGCGCCCGCACGTTCGGCTTCGGTTGTGCCCGCAGGGCTTGCCCTAGACAAATTACCGGCTATTGCCAGAGCACGCCAAAAGAACCCGGGCTCGATCAAACAATACGCTGGCCAAAGCCTGCACGGGCAGGGTAAGTTTGTCAAAACCGCCAAGGGCAACCCGAACGCCGTGGTGGCCGATGTCCGCGTGAGCGGGCTCGGCGAGGTCTCGATCTGGTGCCGCAATGTGCTGGGTGCGATGCCGTCAGGCCGCGTTAGCGGTTTTGATGGCGTCTTAACGGGCGAGGTCTACACCTCGGAAGACTTCAGCAATGATGTCTATCTGAAGGACTGCCGGTTCCGCGATTGATCGGTTCACGAACGGACACCGCAAACAGGTGCCAGTCGCGATGACCGGCACCGACAACGCATTTAGGCGCTGGCTTTTCTGAGGATGGCGTAAAGCTCATCCTTGAGATG
The DNA here is from genome assembly GCA_018883385.1 of Rhodocyclaceae bacterium. GTDB lineage: Bacteria > Pseudomonadota > Gammaproteobacteria > Burkholderiales > Rhodocyclaceae > Fluviibacter. The sequence goes on from VEQD01000028.1 coordinate 6,014, forward strand.
TAGTTTTTCTTTTTTCAGCGTTTCGATTTCTTCATGGGAGCCCGTTTCGATATGGGACTCCATGTTCTTGATCTTCTGATCCAGTTCGTTATGCTTATCGAACAGACGGGTAAAGTGGTGATCGGTGGTCTTCAGACGGGTGATCAGATCACGGTATTCGGGAAACATGCTAACTCCGGTTAAACAGGTCATTAAGAAACAACTTATTCGTTTCTTTGGTTCAATTTTACGCTTTTAAGCTATCGCCGGCCAGTCATGGGTGGGTTTGGTCGCCACGTGTTGTGGGCTGAGCGCCATTGATACGCCGGAAAAAAGCAAACTTTTCGGGAAAGTGCTGGGTGACCCAGGCTACAGCCCCATATTTCAGAACCTTACCCGCCAGCAACGCGACAAAGGCTTCAAGAATCCGGTCGTCGACAATGCCAAAGAAGATCAGCAGGGGCATCTGCGGCAGCGGCGATGCGCCAACCCCGAAAATGGCCCAGACGCCATAGTCATCAATCCAGCCAGACGCCTCGTTCCAGGTCTCACCGCTGATCAAATTGGGAAAGAGGGTGTGAATCTCGTTATAGCCCAGCATATGTGAGATGCCTATGATCGTGGCACCGGCCAACGCGCTGCCCGTGGCACAGCCCAGGCTCAGCATGAGCCAGCGCCGTGGCGCCAGCATGACCGCCGTGACAACGATGGCCGTGACCGGGTAGGCAGCGCTGATTGTGCCACCAAACGAGAGGAGGGCGGCAAGGCCAAGCAAGTGGTGACCACTGTTAGCGCGCTCCATCCAGCGCTGGAGTTTCAGCTCCAGCGCCGCGAGTCGTTTGCCCATTAACGATGGTCCATCAGTCAACGCGATTCTTGCGCTGGATCAATTCGATTTTGTAGCCATCCGGATCTTCGACAAACGCGATCACCGTGGTGCCGTGTTTCATGGGTCCGGCTTCGCGCACCACTTTGCCGCCTGCGGCCTTGATTGTGTTGCAGGCGGCGGTGGCATCGTCGACTTCCAGCGCGATATGGCCAAAGGCGGTCCCCAGTTCGTAGTGATCGACGCCCCAGTTGTAGGTCAGTTCGATGACGGCGTGTGCCGATTCCGGGCCATAACCGACAAAGGCTAGGGTGAATTTACCGTCCGGGTAATCGCTTCGGCGGAGCAGGGTCATGCCTAGGATGCGCGTGTAAAAGTCGATCGACTTGTCGAGGTCGCCAACGCGCAACATGGTGTGCAGTAAACGCATGGCTGTCCTATCAGGCAAAAAGAATCAGTGCAAGAATGCCGCCAAGAATGAGCCACTTGCCGGCGTAGTAGAGCGTGCGGTTACGCGATTTCAGACCCTTGGCCCAGACACGGCCTTTGTAGACCACGCCGAAGATCTTGTTGAGCACACCGGTTTTGTCGCCTTCGGCATTGGGCGAGGCTGCTGCACCAACGACATAACGGCCAAACCAGCGATTGAAGGCGACCATCCACGAGCCCGCTAGCGGACGTTCGACATCGCAAAAGAAAATCAGACGGTCTTTATCGGTCTCGTTTTCGGCGTAGTGAATGTAGGTTTCGTCAAAGAAGACGCTTTTGCCATCGCGCCAGCTATAACGCTCACCATCGACTTCGATAAAGCAGCGGTCGTCGTTCGGCGTTGATAGACCCAGGTGATACCGGATCGAGCCGGCATAGGGGTCGCGGTGACGCACCAGGCGGGCGCCCGGCGGCAGGTGCGTGAACATGGCGGCCTTCACATTGGGTACCTGCTTGAGCAAACCGACCGTGAACGGGCAAAGCTCTTCGGCCGAAGGGTGGGCAGTGTCGTACCACTTGAGGTAGAAGCGCTTCCAGCCAGTTCGGAAGAACGAGTTGAAGCCCACATCGTTGTAGGTGTCAGAGGCCTTGATCAGGCCCTGGTCCACCATCTTCAAGCCTTCTTCGCGGATCTTTTCCCAGTTGTCGTCGAAGATCTTCATCTCCGGGAAATCGCTGGCGTCGAGATAGGGTTGATTGGGTACGGTCGATGCCCCATAGAGCAGCACATTCACCGGCGCCAGAAAGGTGGAGTGATCCGTGATCTGGCGGAAGGGGCGCAGACGCACTTTGCCGCGAAAATGCACAAAGGCCGTCGACAGCACGAAAATCCAGATGATGGTCCACTTCATGGCGAATCCTTGAGGGTCTAAGTATTTGACGCAAAGCACCATTATCCTCGTCCAAGGGGTTGCTTGGCAAATAGGCATCCGGGCCAGGCGGGTGCCCACTGGTAGAATCGCGAGATGAACCTGGTCGATCAAGTTGCCGACGTTTTCAAGCCTGAGGGCCCGCTGGCGCGTTTGATCCCGGCCTTTAAATCACGCCCGCAACAGACTGACATGGCCGAGCGCATTGCCCAGGCCATCCGGGCCGACGCCGGGTGTCTGGTCGAAGCGGGAACAGGGACCGGCAAAACCTTTGCCTACCTGGTACCGGCCATGTTGTCGGGCGGCAAAGTGGTGCTGTCGACCGGCACCAAGACGCTGCAGGATCAACTTTTCGAACGCGATATCCCGACCGTGCGCGAGGCGCTCGGTGTGCCAATCCGGGTGGCGTTGCTCAAGGGGCGAAGCAATTACGTCTGTCTGCACCATCTGGAGCGGGCGGAGAAGGAAGGCCGCTTCCTGAAAAAAGAGGACGTACGCCACATCCAGCACATCGTGCGTTTTGCCCGCACCACCAAGCGCGGTGACAAAGCCGAATGCGCCGATGTGCCGGAAACAGCATCGGTCTGGCACATGGCGACCTCTACCAAAGATAATTGTCTGGGCAGCGAGTGCGCCCATTACGAAGACTGTTTTGTGGTGAAGGCCCGGCGGGAGGCGCTCGAGGCCGATCTGGTGGTGGTGAATCACCATCTCTTCTTTGCCGATGTGGCGTTGAAAGAAGAGGGCATGGCCGAGCTGCTGCCCAACTGCAATACCGTTATCTTTGACGAAGCACATCAGCTGCCAGAAACGGCGGGCATTTTCTTTGGTCAGCGTTTTTCGACAACTCAGGTACTCGATCTGGCGCAAGACGTGCGTATCTCGGCGCTGGCCGAAGCGCGGGACTGTCTGGATCTGCCGGTGCAGAGCGCAGCGCTCGAAAAAGCCGCGCGTGATTTCCGGCTGACGCTGGGCAATGATCTGGTGCGGCAACCCGCGCTAAACATTCTGCGCCAGGCCGAGTTCTTGAAAGGTTTGGATGCGCTGGCCGAGCGCATCGATTTGATGACGGCACTGTTACAAACCCAGGCCGGCCGCTCGCCGGACCTGGAGCGCGCCTGGCAGCGTTGTTCCGTACTCGGCCAGGATCTGGCCCGTTGGAAACGCGGCGCGACGGGTCAGCCGATGGCGGGTGGTGAACGGCTCACTGCGCCGGCACCGGATGAAAATGATGGCCCACTGCCGGGGGACTACGTGTACTGGGTGGAGACCCTCGGCCATGGCC
>VEQD01000028.1:9561-17137 GCA_018883385.1 Rhodocyclaceae bacterium
TGGAAACGCGGCGCGACGGGTCAGCCGATGGCGGGTGGTGAACGGCTCACTGCGCCGGCACCGGATGAAAATGATGGCCCACTGCCGGGGGACTACGTGTACTGGGTGGAGACCCTCGGCCATGGCCTGCATTTGCACGCCACGCCATTGTCGGTCGCCGAGCCCTTTGCCAAGCTGATGGCCAGCAGCCCGCGCAGCTGGGTCTTTACCTCGGCCACGCTGGCTGTCCAGGGCGACTTCACCCATTATCAGGAGGCGATGGGTTTGCACGACATTGCATCCTACTGCTGGGATAGTCCCTTCGATTATCCGAACCAGGCGATGCTCTGTTGCCCGACAGACCTGCCGGACCCCAACAATGCCGATTACACCGATCGTCTGGTTGATGCGGTGCTACCGCTCATTCAGGCGGCGCAGGGGCGGACATTCTTTCTGTGCACCTCGTTGCGCGCGATGCAGCGAGTGCGCAGCCAACTGGAAACCCGTCTGGCGTTCCATCAACCCGAAATCCAGATTCTCTGTCAGGGCGATGCAGCCAAAAATGAATTGTTGCGTCGTTTCCGCGAGAATGACAAAGATCACGGTGGTGCCGTGCTCGTTGGCTCGCAGAGCTTCTGGGAGGGCGTCGATGTGCCGGGTGAGGCGCTCTCGCTCGTCATCATCGATAAGCTGCCCTTCGCAGCACCCGATGATCCGGTATTGTCGGCGCGGATCGATGCGCTGAATCGGCAGGGTAAGAATGCGTTCATGCATTATCAATTGCCGCACGCCGTGATCAACGTTAAGCAGGGTGCGGGCCGGTTGATTCGTAGCGAGCAGGATCAAGGGGTGCTGGTGATAGGCGACCCGCGGTTGGTGACCAAGGCCTATGGAAAAAAAGTCTGGCGCAGCCTGCCGCCCATGGCGCGCACGCGCGATATCGCCGAGGCCGAGACCTTTCTGATCCAAAGCCTGAACCTGAATGCCTCGGTGTCTTATGACTGTGAATCTGCCTGATCGCCGCCGACTGGAAGCCATGCTGGGAAGCGGTGTGCTGGCCGAGCGGCCACACCTGTTTTCTGATGCTCAGATCGCGCTTCCCAGAGCAGACTATGAACAGATCGCCGGTTTTGTACGGACGGTCAGCGGCCTCGTCACGTTGCCAGCGTATCAGGCCGCGGTGGCCGAACGCCAGGGAAGTCTGGTGGTGCCCATGCCGCCCGGTGTTTGTCTGGCCTTTGATTTTCATGTGGGGACCGGTGCGCCACAGCTGATCGAGATCAACACCAATGCAGGCGGCTCGCTGCTCGTGACGCTGCTTGAACGCGCTTGGGGTGATGACGCTGCTGCTGATCAGGCCGATGCTGCCTTATTAGAGATGTTCATCACCGAATGGGCGACATGGCAGCACGGTCGCGCCTTACAGCGCATTGCGATCGTCGATGACGCACCCGAGCAGCAATATCTCTACCCCGAATTTGTGCGTTGGCAACAACTGTTTGAATCGCACGGCATACAAACGTTGATCTGCGCACCGGATAAGTTGCGCTGCGATGACCAGGGTCGGCTCTGGCATCACGACTGCGCGATTGATCTACTTTACAACCGGTTGACCGATTTCACGCTGACCTTAGAAGCCTGCGCTGCCGTTCGGGCGGCCTGGTTGTGCCAGCGGGCGGGCGATACGACGGGGACACTGGTGACGCCCCATCCACAGGCGCATGCGCTGTGGGCCGACAAGCGTAATCTGCAATGGCTGGCCGATATCGAGACCTTGCAAGGTCTCGGACTCTCGGCCGACCAAGCGGCTGAACTCGCCCGTTGCGTGCCGCAGACCGTGCCGGTGACCGTGGCAGATGCCGAGCATTTCTGGACCACGCGCAAGCAGTGGTTCTTTAAACCGCAAGCGGGTTTTGGGTCACGTGCAGCCTATCGTGGCGACAAACTGACCAAGCGGGTGTTTGAGGAGATTCTGCAGGGTGGCTATGTGGCACAGCACTTCGCGCCACCGCCCGAGGTGTCTGTTCGTGATGTGGCCAGCGGTGAAATGATGACTTTGAAATACGATCTACGCGTCTATGCCTACCGCGGGTTTATCCAATTGATCGCTGCCCGTTTGTATCAGGGGCAGACGACGAACTTCCGCACACTGGGCGGTGGCTTTGCCCCAGTGTTTGTCAGCTAGTTTGCAGGTTTCGCCGTAGGGGTGGTTTTGTCAGAACTGCTTTGCCGTACCGATTTGTAGGGCGGTGGCGCCTTGGCGGAATCTGTGACGAGACGTCCTTCGAGCTCGGTCAAGATTTCAGCCAGGGCCTGCTGCTGCCCATCCACCAGTGCCTCGGGCGACTTGTCGCGAAGCGCCACCCGCCGGCTAATGCGTGGCGACGAAAACACGTAGTTATCTGCGCTAAAGCTGGTGCTGGCATAAAACTGAATGCTCACCACCGCCTCAGGTGATCCACGGTAATCGCCATAGAACTCGTCGATAACGCCTTGTAACTGGTACATCGGAAAGAAGACCGAAGATTGTTCCAGTACCTGTGAGAAGGCATTGGAACGCACCAGCCAGTTTCGGGTGGCATTACTGACCATGTCACGGGGGTAGATCAGGTACACATTGTAGAAGTCTTTTTCGTAACGATTGTCCGAGAGTCGGTAGACCATCGATTTACCGTCATAGGGAGTATTGGCGCTGAAATTGCCCATCTTGAGCGTGAGTGCCACCGGCGAAGTACGCGGCGGTGCTGTGCGTTCCGGCGCCACCAGCCAGGCGGACTGATCCGGATTGGGCTTATTCAGTGCACAGCCGGAGAGCGCCGCGATGCATACGGCCAAAGCCCACACCAGCTTGGTGGTTCGAGTTAGAGCGGCAAAGGGTTGGGTTACTTGCATGGGGTGATCCTCAGGGCGTCACTTTTTTGGGCGGCTGACCAAAGAGTACCCATGACGGATACTGGTTGGCCTTTTGGGATAGGTCGTTCACGTTATCGGTGATCTGCCGGACATTGTCGGCAGAAATGGTTAGATCCCCCTGCATCGTCGTCAGCGTTTGACGCAAGACAATGATGGACGCCGTGAGTTGCTCGATCATCATCGACAACTCCTGGTTGTTGGTGGCATGGTTGACCTTGGCCAACAACTGGCTGAGCTCGTTCACGGCGTTGTTTAGCCCAGTGTTCTTGCCGTCGGTGCCAGCCACCATCCCGTTCAGGTTGTTCAGCAAGGTATCCACCTTGGCTTGGGTTTCCGCCAGATTCAGTTTATTAAAGTTCGTGAGCGCGTCTTCGACGTTATCGAGCAGAATATTGACGGGGCTGGGCTGCGAGGGGATGACGGTATAGTCTGGCCTCCAGCCAAAGGGCAAGACACGCAGGTTGGAGGGATCCTTGACGAAATCGAGTTCCAAATAATTGACGCCGGTGATGCCCTGGCCGCGAATCTGGGCGCGTAGACCGTCGTGGACCATTTTCTCGAGATAGGCTTCAGCGTCTGTGGTGCTGGGTGGGGTAATCTGCATTCGAACGACCACATACTGTTTTCGTTCCGACATGGGCACCTCGGATTCGTAAAGCCCGCCCGATAAGCCGATGTAGGAGACTTGCCCCATGCGCACGCCGCGGAACCGGACAGGCGCACCGACATCCAGCCCCTGTACGGATTCTTTGATATAGGTCTCGATCGTCATGGTTTTGGTGAACAGGTTACGCGCACCAAAGATCAGCACGAGGGCGACCAGCGAGGCGGCGCCCAGCAGCACAAATATGCCGAGTCGGAAGTACTGGCTGTTATTACGATTGGACATGGTGTGGTTCAGTGAGCAGTGGATGGAGTTTGGGATTCGGGCGTTGCCACGGGGGCGTGCGCATCGCGGTTGAAGAATTGGCGCACCAGCGGGATCTCGCTGTTATCGCGGAGCCATTGTGGCTTGCCTTCGGCAATGATGCCTTTGGTTTCTTTGTCGAGCATGATGACGCGATCAGCGATACTGAAGATGCTGGGCAATTCGTGGGTCACTACCACAAAGGTAATGCCCAGGTTACGCGAGATCGACAGAATGGTTTGATCCAGCTCGGCCGAGGTGATCGGGTCAAGACCGGCCGAGGGTTCGTCTAGAAAAAGAATATCGGGATCGAGTGCCATCGCCCGGGCAATGGCGGCGCGCTTTTGCATACCGCCGCTGATTTCGGAGGGCATAAAAGATTCGAAGGGCAGCAAGCCGACTAGATCGAGTTTGCAGCGAGAAATCAGCGACATTTCGTCGGGCGTCAGATCGGTGTATTCCTCGAGGAAGAGGCGCACATTCTCAAGGAGGGTCATGGAGCCGAAGAGGGCGCCCTGCTGGTACATGACGCCAAAGCGGGTGAGGATCTCCTGGCGTTCGGCGCCTTCGGCGGTCACGATGTCTTTGCCTTCGATCAGCACCGCACCCGTCGGCGGATCGTAGAGACCGATCATGTTTTTAAGCAGGCTGGATTTACCGCAACCTGAACCGCCAAGAATGACAAAGATCTCGCCACGCTTGACAGAAAAATTGAGGTCCTTGAGCACGATGTTGCTGCCGTAGCCAACCGTCAGGTTTTTAACCTGGATGATCTCTTCCGGGCTGGTCGGGTTGGTCGCGCTTACCGGGGTCTGAGCCATGATCAGAACCCCGTCTTGTAAGAGATGTAGGCAAAGATGCCATCGACCATGACGATCAGGATCAGGCTCGTCACCACGGCACGTGTGGCCGACAGACCCACGGCGGCGGCGCCCGTGCCTGTTTGCATGCCGCGCAGGCATCCCACCCCGGCCACGATCAGGCCGAAAAGCAGCGATTTGGTCAGACCCGACATGATGTCGTTGACGTGAATGGTCTTGAGCACCGCTTCATAGAAGGTGACGAACGGCACCTGATACGCCAGCATGGTCAGTGAGGCAGCAAAAATACCAATCAGGTCCGAAAAGATCGACAGAATTGGTGCGACGAGCAGGCCAGCCAGTAAACGGGGTAGGACCAGAAAGCGGATCGGGTCGATACCACCGGTGACGAGGGCATCGACTTCGTTATTCACCGTCATGGTGCCGATTTCTGCGGCGAAGGCGGCCGATGAACGACCGGCAAACAGAATCGCCGTCATGAGTGGCCCCAGTTCGCGGAAGATGGAAAGCGACACCAGGTTGGCTACAAAGGTTTCGGCGCCAAACTGTTTGAGGCCGATGGCGGACTGGAAAGCCAGAATCACGCCGATCAGAAAGGCGACCAGCGAAATGATGGGGAGCGCGGCGACCCCCGCTTCGACGGCCACGTTGATAAAGTCGTTCCAGCGCACCTGCCTGGGGTTGCGGGCAGCCCAGCCCAGTGCCGAAGCCAGCTTGCCGATAAACACGATCTGATTGCGGGCGTCTTCGACCGTGGCCTCCGTGGCCTGGCCGACACGGATCAGGGTGCTTTTGGTATCGTGGTGGTCGCTGTCCGGAACCGGAAAAAGATTGTTGATCGGCTGATACTGGGCGATCAGTGGCGCGTAGCGTTGATCGAGGTTATGGATGACCAGCTGGCCGCCCGCTGTTTCTTGGGCGTGCTGCAGATCGATCAGAAAAGCGATGCCGGCGCCATCCAGGTAGGAGACCTGCGCCAGATCAATCGTGAGTCCCTTGCCGGTGCCCGAGTCGCCGAGCCAGCTGGTTTGGGCTGTGCGGGTTCGCGTCCAGAGGCCATTGCCGAGCGTATGCGCATTGAAGTGTCCGGACAGCGTCAGGCTCGCCTCGTTGCCAGCGGCGTGCCAGACAGCGTCGGCAGCGTCCGGGTTTGTGGGGAGGGCGATGTCGGCCATGTGGTGATTCTAAGCGGTTTTAGGACTTATTCGGGAAAGGCCTGGGTAAAGTAGAGTGCCTCCATCAGCTGCCCGGGTTGGTTGAGTGAGCCAAACCAGCGCTGGAAGAGTTCGGCAATGACCGGTGTCCGGAAGGTGCGCGACAGTGTGGCGTTCACCGCCCAGCGCAGATCGGTGTCGGCCCGGTGCATCATGATGGCGTAGTACTCCGGTGCAAAATCCTGCGGCAGCATGCGAAAACGGGTGCCGAGTTTGGAACGGATCAGCTGATCAAACATGAGTAAGCGGTCACCGGCAATGGCATCAACGTCTTTGTTAGCCAGCAGTGTGGCTGCGGCCTCCATGTTTTTCGTCTCGACCAGGGTGCCCTGCAGTTGTCCGTTGGCAATGGCGCGTTTCATGAGCTTGCTGGTGGTTGTGTTGCGAACCACCGCAATTTTTTTGCTGGCCAGTTCCTCCAGTTTCTGCAGATCCGTATCCTGGCGGACCGCGATGGTGGCCCCCTGAATGAATGTGGTGAGACTGAAAGCAAACTGTTTCTGGCGATCCAGCGTATTGGAGGTGGCCGAACACTCGAGATCAGCATCCCCCGACTCGATCGCATCAAAGCGCGATCGGCTGTTGGTTTTGATCCAGCGCACATCCATCAATCCCATGTTCAGCTGGGTGACAAGTTGTGAGGCCACAATCCGACACAGATCGACCGTATAACCCGTCGGCTGACCATCGTCGCCAAGTAAAGAAAAGGGCGCCTGATTGGGATCGTAGGCAATGGTGAGCGTCTGCTTGTCGCGAATGCGCTGGATCACCGGGCCATCGAGTGGACGTGAAGCGGCATCGGCGGTTTGAGCGGCCAGTGGCTCGACGAGCAGGGTCGTGGCCAGCAGCATTAGGGGCATGAGAATTCGTTGGCGCAGGGTCATGGTCTTTTAAACGCGTGAACAATTAACTGGGGTGTATGAGATTCATTCGTGCCGGGCTGAAGATGCGGGCGTCCATGGTTTTGAGGGCGGGGCTGATAGCCGGTTTGAAATCCATGTGGGCAAGAATGTCGTGTTCGAGATCGACGCCGGGCGCAATCTCGGTGAGGGTCATGCCCTCAGGCCTCAGTTCAAAGACGCAGCGTTCGGTGATGTAGATGACGGGCTGCTGGCGACTGACGGCATAACGACCACTGAAGGTGATTTGTTCGACCTGGTTTACAAACTTGCGCACAGAGCCTTCCTGCACGATGCGAAGTTGACCTTGGTCGACGGCAACCACAAGGCCATTGGCGGTAAAGGTGCCGACGAAAACCACTTTCTTGGAGGACTGACTGATGTCGATAAAGCCGCCGGAACCGGCCAGCTTGGGGCCGAAGCGGGAGACATTCAGATTGCCTTGCTCATCGGCCTGCGCCAGCCCCAGGTAAGCAATGTCGATGCCACCACCATCATAGAAGTCGAATTGATACGGTTGGTCGATGATCGCATCCTGATTGACGGCAGCGCCAAAATTCAAGCCCCCCTGCGGAATACCACCAATCACGCCAGGTTCGGCGGTCAGCGTCATGTGATCATTCAGACCTTCCTCGGCGGCGACGGCGGCGACGCCCTCTGGCATGCCGATACCCAGATTAACGATGCTGTTGGGTCGTAATTCGAAACAGGCACGGCGGGCAATAATTTTGCGTTCATTTAACGCCATGGGCGCGATCTGATCGAGGGTGATTCGCGTCTCGCCAGCAAAGGCCGGGTTGTAGTGCTCCGTGAATGTCTGCTGGTGGTAGGCCGGGTTTTCGG
>VEQD01000004.1:0-3673 GCA_018883385.1 Rhodocyclaceae bacterium
GTTGCATTTCTTCCTTGCTGAAAGCTCGACCTTCCAGCAGATCCGGGCGCCGATCGCGGGTCCGTTTGAGGGACTCGGCCAAACGCCAAACGCGTATTCTCTCATGATTTCCCGATAAAAGCACCTCAGGAACCGTCATCCCTGCATAGTGCTCGGGCCGTGTGTAATGTGGACAATCCAGCAACCCTGTGACAAAAGAATCCTCTTCGGCCGACTGGGCGTCGTTGAGGACGCCCGGTAGAGTGCGCAAAATCGCGTCCATCAGCATCATGGCTGGCAGTTCGCCGCCCGAAACCACAAAATCACCGATAGAGACTTCCAGATCGACTTGGCGCTGAATGACGCGCTCATCGACGCCCTCATAGCGCCCGCACAGCAAGACGAGCGATGGCTCTGCCGCCAGTTCCCGCACCAAGGCGTCGGTCAACGGCTGACCCTGCGGCGACAGGTAAACGACCTTGCAACCCGCCCCTACCGCCTGGCGGGCAACACCAATCGCCTTTTCCAGCGGCTCCGGCGTCATCACCATACCGGGTCCACCGCCGAAAGGGCGATCATCGATGGTTTTGTACGGATTGGTCGCAAAATCCCGCGGATTCACAGCTTCAAGCGCGGCAATGCCGTTTTCAAAGGCGCGACGGGAGATGCCGAAGCGGGTAATCGCCTCGAACATTTCCGGAAAGATGGTAACGGCGGCAAATTTCACAGAGTCACCCGAGCCTTTTACCAGTCCAGGCCCCACGCGACGACGATGCGTCCGGGAGCATCTGCCTTTTGCGTCACGATCTCTTTGACAATATCGCCCACAAAGGGGATGAGCCGTTCTTGTGCGTTCTGCCCGGCAGCATCTTTAACGATGAGCACGGCGTTGGCACCGGTTTCAATGAGGCGTTCGACGATGCCAAGCGATTCGTTTTGGGTATTGACGACGGGCAAACCAACCAGATCCGCCCAGTAATAAGTCTCGGATTCGGGTTCAGGAAGTAACGCGCGGGGGGCGCCAACCCAGAAACCACGCAGGGCTTCGGCGGCCGTGCGATCACCGGTTTGTTCTAGCCGCACCACGACCCCATCGCCATGGGCACGCATCTCGACTGGCGTCACAGCGCGCCATGGCGCCGAGCCTTCAGAATCAGGTTCCGTGTTTGATATCCACCAGGTTGGCAGTTCTAGCCAACGCTCCGGATCATCGGCAAAGGGATGCAGATGAAACCAGCCCTTGACGCCGTAAGCCGCACCGATGCGGCCGAGTACGACGCAACGCTCGGGCGCTGCGTCGTCAATCTTGACCGACTTAGGCTGCAATCTTGGCAGCGTAGCCCTTGGCCAGCAGCGCAACGCGCGGCGATACTTGAGCACCCACGCTCTTCCAGTATGCCAGGCGCTCCATGTCCAGGCGCAGCGCTTCAGCCGAACCCGAGGCTACCGGGTTGTAGAAACCCAGGCGCTCGACAAAGCGGCCATCGCGACGGGTGCGCGAATCAGCAACGACGACGGTGTAGAACGGGCGCTTCTTGGCGCCACCACGAGAAAGACGAATAACGACCATACGGACAGTTCCGGACAGAGAAAAACCGCAGATTATACAGCAGACAACCTAAAAATGCCAATAGTTACCAGCATTTATCTGTGCTCGGCCTGCCCTGGCAATTTAGGTCGCAAAAACCGAGGCAATGCTGGCCTGAACGGCCTCTGCGGCGGCTTTGGGATCGGCCGCTCCCCGAATCGGACGCCCCATGACAATATAATCGGCCCCGTTACGGAAAGCCTGTGCGACGTCGACGGTACGCTTTTGGTCATCCTCAGCCCGGTTTTCGACCGGACGGATCCCCGGCGTTACCACCATGATGCGCGGGCCCAGTTCTTTGCGAATCAGCGGCGCTTCGAGACCTGAAGAAATGATGCCGTCACAGCCCGCCGCCAGCGAGCGTCGCGCGCGCGACAGCACCAGCTGGCTGACGTCACATTCAAAGCCCAGGTCATCCAGGTCGCCCCGATCCAAACTGGTGAGCGCCGTGACGGCGAGCACCTTGAGGTTGCCCTTTTCTTGACCGGCCGCCTCCATGATCGCCTGGTTGCCATGGATCGTGGCGAACGCCACGTTGCGCTTGGCCAGCGCGCGGATCGCCGATCGAACGGTTTCCGGCACGTCGAAAAACTTCAGATCCACAAAGACTTTCTTACCCTTGTCACCAAGCCAATCGATCAGTTCAAAGTAACCGCCGGCCATGAAGAGCTCCATGCCCACCTTGTAAAACCTGACGCTGTCGCCCAGCTGTTCGACCAAGGCGCGGGCTTCAGCCGGATCGGCCACGTCTAGCGCAACGATCAGGCGTTCTTCGCGCGGCACTTGAATCTGGGAACGCAGGTCGGACGGGGGAGTGGTCATGAAAGCTCCGGGGCAAGAGTCAAAAGTCAAATCATCCTATCGGTGCGCATTATGACAGAGCACCCCCGACCCTAAAAGCCGCCATAACCTATGGGCAATCGACGGCCCGAAGATCCGGACAACTCGGCAGTCACGACACAGCCCAACAGCACCATGAGCCAGCAAAGATAGAGCCAAAGCAGAAAGACCGGCAGTATCGAAAAGGCGCCATAAACCGCCGCATAACTTGAAAATTGCTGCACGTAGACGCCAAAGCCCCACTGCAGCAAGGCAATGCCTCCCGCACCAAAAATACCGCCAATCAGCGCATGGCCGATTTGAACACGGCAATTGGGCAAGACATAATTCAGCCATGCCAGGAAGGCGATGAGTGTGGACATCGCGACGGCACCAGACATGAACTTGCGGATAATCTTCAGTTCGGTAAAAAAACCCAGTGAGAGCGAAACTGCCCACATGACACCGGCAAAGCCCATACCGAGGACCACCGGCACAATCAACAGTAACAACAAGTAATGCGCTAGCCGATGAATAAAGCGGCGATCCGGCGCCAACCGCCAGATGCGGTTAAAGGCCTGCTCGATAGCCCAGAACATCGCCCAGACCACCACCAGCAGGAAACTGATACCAAGGAGCGTAAAACGCGTGGCGTTCGCTGAAAATGTCAGCGTGTAGTTGGCGATCACATTGCCGGCCTTTTCAGGCAACAAGTACTTCACCAGTAGTTGGTCAAAGGCTGAGTGCACCTCGGCAAAGCCCGGGACATAATTCGCAATGACCAGCACCAGCGCAACCAGCGGTACCAGGGACAATAGCGTGGTGTAGGCCAGCCAGGCCGCAACGACATCCAACTCGTCAGCCCGGATCCGACGCAGCAACGCCACCACCGGCTGTGCTTTCAGGCGCAACAACCGGAGGGTCAGGCGAAAACGGGAAGCCAATGAATGCAGAGACATGATCTTGGCGGGTATCATACGATATGCACAAAATTCTTGTTCTCTACTACAGCCAGAAGGGCTCGGTCGAAGCGCTCGCGCGCGCCATCGCTCGGGGCATTGATGCGGTGCCTGGCAGCGAAGCGGTATTGCGCACCGTACCCCGCGTGAGTACCGTCTGCGAAGCCAGCGAACCGGATGTGCCCGTGCAGGGCGCGCCCTATGTCACGCTGGCCGATCTGAGCGAATGCGCCGGACTCGCGCTTGGCAGCCCGGTACGTTTTGGCAATATGGCGGCGCCGATGAAGTATTTCTGGGACAGCACGATCGCTGCATGGCTTTCTGGTGA
>VEQD01000004.1:3773-59315 GCA_018883385.1 Rhodocyclaceae bacterium
GATGATCCGTCGCTACCGCTGGGTGGCTGTCTTTGCCTGCATCGCATTGATTGTGCTGTCATTCGCCTGGGAACGCTGGCTGGCGCCACTGCGCCCTGGTGGCTCCTGGCTCATGCTCAAGGCGCTGCCACTGCTGCTCCCCTTGCCGGGGCTCCTCAAGGGCAAACGCTATGCCTATCAATGGTCGTCAATGCTGATCCTGATCTATGTCTGCGAGGGGCTCGTGCGCGCTACCAGCGACGCGGGACTGAGTCAGATTCTGGGCGTCGTTGAAACAATTCTGGCAACGGTGTATTTCGTCAGCGTTCTGGCGTTCTGTTATGCCACCCGGCCATCCCTGACCAACCCAGAGCTCAAACGCAGCCGCAAAAAGCGTTAACCGCTCACGCCGGGAGTGCAAACAGCCAACACTTAGGCTGAGCCGGTACCGCCCACGGTTAAGCCATCAATGCGCAGTGTGGGCTGGCCAACGCCAACCGGAACGCTCTGACCTTCTTTGCCGCACGTTCCCACGCCGGAATCAAGCGACAGATCATTGCCGACCATGCTCACGCGCGTGAGGGCGTCCGGACCATTGCCAATTAGCGTTGCACCCTTGATCGGGTACTGAATCTGGCCGTTCTCGACCCAATAGGCCTCCGACATCGAGAAGACAAATTTGCCATTGGTGATGTCGACCTGGCCGCCACCAAAATTTACTGCATAAATGCCGCGGTCGATGGAGGCAAGAATTTCTTTGGGATCCATCTGCCCTGGCAGCATGTAGGTATTCGTCATGCGCGGTAAAGGCAAATGCGCATACGATTCACGACGGCCGTTACCCGTAGGCGCCACCCCCATCAGCCGCGCGTTATGGGTGTCCTGGATATAGCCCTTGAGAATACCGTCTTCAATCAGCACCGTTTTCTGTGCGGGGGTGCCCTCATCATCGACGTTCAACGAACCCCGACGACCCGTGAGCGTGCCGTCATCAACGACCGTCACCCCCGGGGCGGCGACACGCTCACCGATGCGATTGGCGAATGCCGAGCTGCCCTTGCGATTGAAATCCCCCTCAAGCCCGTGGCCAATCGCTTCATGCAAGAGAATGCCGGGCCAACCTGGGCCGAGTACGACCGGCATCTGGCCAGCGGGCGCGGGGCGCGCATCCAAATTAACCACCGCCTGATGCACCGCCTCTTGTGCATAGCGCTGCAACACGGCTTCGCTGAAATAGCTGTAATCGGCGCGGCCACCACCACCCGCATAACCCTGCTCGCGGCGACCGTTCTGTTCCACGATGACGGTAATACCCAGACGCACCAGCGGGCGCACATCGGCCACACGCTGACCATCGGCTCGTAGCACCATGATGACGTCGTACTCGCCCGACAACGACGCCATGACCTGTTTGACGCGCGGATCAATGGCGCGTGCCAGATGTTCGAGCTTTTCCAGTAGGGCCACTTTGTCTGGCGCGGGTAAGGAGGCAATCGGATCCAGCGGTAAGTAGCGATCCGAACTTGTTTGAGCAATCGGGTGCTTGGCTCCCTGTACGCCACCCGTAGCGCCAATTTCGCGCACGGCAGCACCCGCCGATTTTAACGAGGGAAGTGACACGTCGTCCGAATAAGCAAACGCAGTTTTCTCGCCACTAATGGCACGCACACCGACACCTTGATCGATGCTAAAGCTGCCCGCCTTGACGATGCCCTCTTCCAGACTCCAGCCTTCCGACCGGGTTTTCTGGAAATAGATATCAGCATCATCCACCTTGCCGTCGAGAATATGATTTAGGACATGCTCGACGTGCGGCACGCTTAATTCGTGCGCATCCAGCAAGGCATCTTCGGCAAGGCGCAATGCGTTGGCGCTGAGGTTTTTTTCGGCGGTAGCAGCAATAGTCATCAGCGAATTCTACGGTGTTTCAGCGCTGGCAGGCGATGTCGAATCGTTTCCAGTCGCTGCCGGCTGAAGTTGGCGCAGACCCAGCCTTCACCCGCCGGCAACACGCCGAGGATTTCACCCCATGGGTCGATGATCATGCTGTGACCCCAGGTCTTACGCCCTGTCTCGTGCCGACCGCCTTGCGCACTGGCAATCACGTAGCATTGGTTTTCGATGGCGCGCGCCCTAAGCAGCACTTCCCAGTGCGCTTCGCCAGTCGTGGCCGTAAATGCCGCCGGCAGAATCAAAATATCCACCTCACCCAGCTGACGGAAATACTCGGGAAAGCGCAGGTCATAACAGATCGACAAGCCGATCCGCGCAAACGGCGTATCAAAGGCGACAGGTTCACACCCTGCCTCGATACTTAGTGATTCATCGTAACTTTCGGCACCTGCCTTGAATCCGAACAAGTGCATCTTGTCATACCGACTGATCTGCTCACCTTGAGGATTAAATACCAGCGTCGAATTCAAGGCGCGGTCCGGGTCTGTGCCCAACAATGGAATGGAGCCACTCACCAACCAGACACCATGGGCAGCAGCCACTTCGGACAACATCGCCTGCAATGGCCCTGATCCTGGCGTCTCCCGAATCGCCAGGCGCGCCGCATCCGAGGCGCCAATCATCGGAAAAAATTCCGGCAAGACCACCAGCTGCGCTCCATCGGCCGCCGCGCCCGCCACCAAGCGACGCACTGCGGCCACATTGTCATCCACGCGTGGTGTCGACACCATCTGAACAGCAGCTAGGCGGAATGTGTCCGCGTATGTCATGGCTTATCGTCCGTCGGCGCAGTATCCGACCCACCGCTGATCGTCGATGAAATGGCGCTGCCCGCCTTCGCAGCCGCGTCCACGGGCATTGTCACAATATCTTTACCCGCCTTGATCACATTACTGGGCAGCGATTCCTTGTCGACCTGTGGGTCAGACCAAGTGCCCGTGATGTGATATTGGTAAGAGAACAATTTGCTGAGCGGGTCGCCCAACACTTTTTGCGTCACAAAGGTTGCTGCCCCGACAATCGGATTGATCACCGTGACGCCCAGGGCCACGCTATTGCTCAGCGATGGCCGGACAACGACGACCACATCCTGCGTTTGTTCGGCCAAGTTGGTTTCGCCACGCATCAAGACACGTGCCGCCGGCGTATCCATTTCCAGATCCGAAGTTTTCATCACGCCATCACGAATATCAAAACGCCCCTCAATAGCCTCGAAGGCCAATCCCTCACTAAAGATGTCGCGAAAATCCAAGGACAGCCGTTGTGGCAACGACTGTAACGAGAGCAAACCGAGAAGACGACCGGCCCCAGGATCCATTTTGACGAATTGGCCATTCTTGGCCGTCATTTTGTAATTACCCGAGAGCCGGCCCGGGTCGAAGGCAAACGGATTGGCTGGCCAACTCACCTGCCCCTCAAGCTGCGCTGTGCCACGCTTCACGGTGCCCGGAAAACCCAGCTTGGTCAGCAGATTACCCACCTGTGGGCTTTGCATCTTGAAATCCAGCGCCGTCATGCTGCCCTGCGGATTGCCTTTGCTGGATGCACTGCTGCGCAAGACCCAGTTCAGTCGGCCACTGAAGCGCAAGTCGGCACCATCCAGCTGCAGCGGATCTATGCGCCAGGATTGCACCGAGCCTGCGGTCTGATTACGGGCACGGAAGTTTAGCTTGCCCCAGGGTTTGCCCTGCCAGTACAACTCGTCCACCCGAAATGTCAGGTCTGGCAAGCTCTCGATTTCGGATCGCGTCGTTTTGACCGAACCAGGGTTGGCATCTGTAGCCGCGGTAAGATCGAGTCGGCTCAAACGTCCTTGTAACAAACCGCGCTCACCGCCTTCGCCTTTACCCGGGGGGTACCAGTCCATATCGCCTTGCAATTCACGGCTGCTGAGCTGCAACGTGGTCTTGTCATTCGTGGGCTGCACGCTCACACGAAAATCCTGAAACTTCTGGCCAAAGGCTTTTACCAATGGGGCCTTGAGTGTTATTGGGCCTAGAGCAAGTGGCCCTGTGCTTGCTTTGGTTTTGGCTGGTGCCCCGCCACCACTGACATTGAGACCCAGAGTTTTGATCCAATAGTCCAGGTCGATCGGACGCAGGGAGTCTATCTGGATACCGGGCTGCTCTCCGCTCGCGGGCGGCAAGGCCGAGCCCAGGACAACCCGGCCACGGACCAATTGACTCCGGCTGTTCAGACCTAATGTGCCCCCCAGTGCATTACCCAGTGAGACCTTCCAGACCTGATCAATGGCATTATCACCGCGCCGTTTCACCGCCGGACTCTGTCGCGACACGCTTAACGGCATGGCGGTATTGGCTGGCTTGTTAAAGGGTTCGGACAACGATGAAGAGAGACCCTTGAGATCAGAGTTCAACGTCAGATCGGCGTTGCCACCCCGAATCGTGACACGCGCCTCCCATTGTGTTTGCCCGGAAAGCTGATCAAAGAGCGGCAGCGTATAAAACTGTCGCAACTCTGCCGCGCTCGCCCGACCGGATGCATCAATACGGGTTCCGGCGGTATCCGAAGCGATTTTCACGGCCAAGGGCTGCCCCGACCATTGACCCTGCAAGGCATTGCTATCCAGGGAGCGCTCCGTAAACCGGATCGATCCATTCAGCGAGGTCACGGGCGGCGCACCCGCCACAATCGTCACGCGATTGTCCTGAAAGGCATAGCTGCCGTTTATTTTGACATCGGACGGCGTGAGCAGATTCAGGTCTACCGTCAAATCCAGCTTGCCATTCCCCATGGCCTCCATCCCATCGGCAAAATGGTGGATATGCTCGGCAACCGGGGTTTCCTGAAGAAAACGCACAGCACTCTCGGTCGGCCCCTGCGCCTGACCAGAGATCACCAGGTGATTCTCAAAGGCACTGACATCGGCCATTTCTGCCTTGATGGCTGAGAAGCGCATATCATTAATCCAGCCATCGTTGGCCGTAATCAGAATCTGATTCTGATTCATCGCAAACGTGGCATCGAGCTTTTTCAATGGCGGGTAACCATCGCCGTATTTGACCGTGACATCACTGGTTTTAAAGCCAAGATAGAACTTGCCGTCGACCCCGGTGGCCTCACTACTTCCGGGCGCACTTCCCGGCACTGGGGAGCCAAACGGCATATCCCAGACAGGCCCAGCCATCTCGATTCTGAAGTCCGATATGGCACCATCGCTGATCGCGCCTCTCACCCACCGCGAAATATCAGCGGATGCACTCAACGGCACGTACTTCCAACCACTTTCGGTTTTGGCGTAATCAAACACGATCTTCATATCGACAACCCCGGCTCGTTCGCGCTCCGAGATGCCATCGCCGGTTTTCCCCGACCAGGAGCCATTAACGGCAGCCTGCAAGTCCTCATTTTGCAACTGCAACGACTTAACTTTGATACTCAAGCTATCGGGGGTTTTCTGCCAGCTAATTTTGCCCGAGAGTTGCGACAGAGGGACTTGATTAATGGGCAACAAGCCCGGCGCGGCCAAAACGCTGTCTTTACTGTCTAAGACCAGTTTGCCCTGGGCATGCGTTAGATCCACTTTGCCGGATAAACCCCTGACGAACTTCTGGCCATCGTCCGAACGCAACGCCAGGCCATTAAACCCAGACGTCAAGGCATACTCCGCCAGCGCACCACGGCGCACCTTCGCATCGACGAGCACCTCTTTGAGCACCCCCGCGGGCTGCATTTGGGTCAGCGTCTTACGAACATCGTCGGGCATGGGAAAGTGGGCCGTGAGCGCATGGATGCGTGCGAGGTCCATGCGCGATGCACGGAACTCTAAATCGCGGTTTTCGTCCGTAGCATCGCCATTAATCTGGCGCTGAATGAACAGATCTGAGGGTGGTTCGGTATTGCCCTGACCATCCGTGAAGGAGAACCCATTCAACTTGAGCTGGGTCAGACGTCCCTCATCACGCCGGATGTACTCAATCTCAGCGCTTGCCTCTTTGAGCAACAGCGCATTCAGTGATGGGCTTAATCGCACATTGAGATCGGTGATGGCCACATTACCTTCGACTTGGGTGACATCCAAACCGGTGGAAGAAACTTTGACGTCAAGCTTGGCGCGACCCTGACCGACGTTAACAGGATACGTAATCCATGGCTTCCATGCGGCGAAGTCGACTTTGGCCGTTTTTAAACTCGATGTGAGTTGCCATTGCTCCCACTCTGCAAAGCGACGTCCAATCCAGTTCATTCGTCCCGTAACGGCCGCACCCATAGCCTCTGGCGGGGTAAACGCGATATCCAACCGGTGTCTTGCATCGCGGGTGCGCAGGCGAATACTCACATCCCGCAGAACCAAACGGGGCGTTGAACGCTGTGCGTCTGTCCAGGTGAGCTGGTCACTGACCAGTGACAATTCCCCCTGATCCAGTAAGGCATCTACCTGAAAATCACCACCGCCGCTCAGCGGCAAGCCCGCCAGAAATAATTTTCCGGCCTCATCGCGACGGAAATCCAGCGTGGGGGCCGTCACGTCCAGAGAACGAAAACCCAGCTTGGCCGTCAGCAGATCCCACCACGAGAGCGTGGCCGCGATCCGCGTCAGCTGAACGGCTGGACGATGCGCGGCATCGAATGCCACCACATCATCGAGCACGAAACGCGGATGCGCATACGACCACGCGCCATGGAGATGTCCAACCTCGACCGTAATGCCCAATTCTTGACCGACCAGGCGTGATAGCTCATCCCGGTAATCGTTAATTCGTGGAAAAAGCCAAAACTGCAATACGACCGCGATCGTCACACAAGCGGTCACCAGCACACCGACAACGGCGGCCACGGCCCAACGAAAGCGGCGATCCGCACAGAGCGTTCTCAAGCCCTCAAGAGGAACCTTGAACAATTCGGAAGACAACGTAAGAAGGCGGCGCAAATGAGATCCGGACGGAATAACGGCAGGTAGAATTTGACCCAAAAAACGCCCATTGGACCGGGCGATCGCTTAGTGACACAATTTTAGCTGATCTGGCCTTCTGAGGCCGCCATAAAAGCCAAGTCTCCGCACCGGGCCATTGAAGCTTATGAACGCCACTTTTCCGCTATCCCCCATCCTCGCCGCGGCCAAGAAGCATGACACGCCTGTGTCCGACGCCGGATTTGAGGTGCGCCTCGCCTACACCTGCCGCCACAGTCGCTATGTCGCGCAGCTCATCGCGGCACGACCAGAGGTCACTTTGTGGCTAGCGGATCACGATCTGCGTGCCGTCAGCACGGTTGACATGCGGGCCTACCTTGAAAGTCAGACCGGAGATCTCAACCCGGGTGAAACGCTTGATGAAGACAAATTGCGCCATGCGCTGCGCAGTTTACGCCAGCGGGTGATGGCGCATCTGGCCCTGCGTGACCTTGCGGATGGTGCGTCGCTGGCAGAAATCGTTGAGACAATGACCACGCTGGCCGACGTCACGACACTATTTTCGCTGCAATCGCTCCATAACGACCTAGCCCGGCGATACGGACAGCCCATCAGCCCCAGTAACGGTGACCCCATCCACCTCGCCATCATTGGAATGGGCAAACTGGGTGGACGCGAACTCAATGTCTCCTCTGATGTCGATTACATCTTTGTCTACCCGGAGGATGGCGAAACCTCGGGCCGTGATGATGGCGGTGGTCGCATCGACAACTACGACTTCTTCACGCGTTTGGGCAAAAAACTGATTGCTAGTCTCAATGACACCACGGCCGATGGGCAGGTATTTCGTGTTGATATGCGACTGCGTCCGAACGGCGACTCTGGCCCGCTGGTCTGTTCTAGCGATATGCTGGAAAACTATTTCATCGCCCAGGGTCGGGAATGGGAGCGTTACGCCTGGATCAAGGCCCGCACCATGAATCAGGATGATGCGCTGTGCGCAGCTAGTCTGATCAGCGGTGTTGCCCGACCTTTCGTCTTTCGAAAATATCTCGACTTTGGCGCCATTAATGCAATGCGTGCCTTACATGCCCAGATCCGGCAGGAAGTCACCCGTAAAGATCGCATTGAACACATCAAGCTAGGGCCTGGTGGTATTCGTGAGATTGAGTTTATCGCACAGGTCTTTCAGCTGATTCGCGGTGGTCGCGAGAGCAGCCTGCAGATTCGCCCAACCCTCCTAGTGCTCGACCGACTAGGCCAGATCGGCCAACTGGCCGCATCGGATGTGACCGCCCTGACGGCGGCCTATGTTTTTCTGCGCCGACTGGAGCATCGACTACAGTTTCTTGATGATGCACAGACGCATATGCTGCCTGATTCAGCAGAGGATCGGGCGTTGCTGGCAGAGAGCATGGGCTATGCCGACTGGCAACAGCTGTATGCAGCACTTTGCGCACATCGTGATGTGGTTAGTCAACATTTTCAAGCCGTCTTCTCAGACCCGAATGAGCGCGATGACAATGCGCCGATTCAGGCGCTCTGGCATCACAGCTGCGCCGATGGGGAATCCGGCAGCTTGCTCGAGTCTATGGGCTATGACGAGGGCGAAGACCTGGTCCACCGCATCTGCCGCTTTCGCCAATCAAGCCGTTATCAGCAACTGCCCGGCAGCAATCGCGAACGTCTGGATGCGGCCGCCTGCAGTTTGATCGAATTGGCCACCAAGACGCCCAAGCCGGATGCAGCACTCTTACGTGGCCTAGACTTTCTGGAGGCGATCTCGGGTCGCGGCGCCTATCTGGCGTTGTTGCAACAGTACCCACTCGCACTGCAGCGTGTCGCTGATCTGGTCAGCGCGTCTAGTTGGGCAGGACAGTATCTCGCCCGCCACCCGCTGCTGCTTGATGAGCTTCTGGATCAACGACTGCTGGATGCGGCGACTGACTTTAGCGCCTATCGGCAGGAGCTGGATCGCGCTCTGAATGACGCGCGCGGCGATACCGAAGTAGAAATGAATGTGTTGCGAGAAATGCATCACGCCCAGGTCTTCCGTCTGCTCGTTCAGGATCTGGCCGGTTTGCACAGCCTGGAGCGTATCTCCGATTTTCTTTCAGAACTTGCCGACATCATTCTCGATCGCACCATCAAACTCGTCTGGAGCAATCTCTCGAAACGCCATACCAACACACCCCACTTCGCCGTCATCGGCTACGGCAAACTTGGTGGCAAGGAGTTGGGTTACGGTTCCGATCTGGACGTAGTCTATCTCTACGACGACCCGGATCAGGATGCCGCCCAGACATACATGCGCCTCGGTCAGCGACTCAACACCTGGCTGTCATCACAAACCTCGTCTGGCATCGTATACGAAATCGACACCCGGCTTCGCCCTAACGGCGAGTCCGGTATGTTGGCGATCAGTTTGGATGGATTCCGCGAATACGAGGAGAAATCAGCCTGGATGTGGGAGCATCAAGCCCTGACCCGCGCCCGTTTTGTTGCAGGCGATCCGGCACTCGGCGCCCGCTTCGAGCAAGTGCGTAAAGACATCCTGTGCTTGCCGCGCGACACGAATCATCTACGCGGCGAGGTGCTGTCGATGCGACAGAAAATGTTCGACGCGCATGGCGCCGTCTCGCCAGGGGTATTCGACATCAAACAGGACCCGGGCGGCATCATTGACGTCGAATTCATCGTCCAGTATCTGATCCTCGCCCATGCGCATGCGTACCCGGATCTCACCGACAATCTTGGCAATATCGCACTACTCGGCAAAGCCGCCAAACATCGTCTGATTCCTGAGGCGCTGGCCTCCGCTGTACAAACCGCCTATCGCGAATACCGCCGCTTGCAACACATCAACCGGCTTAATGATGACCCCAAGGCAAGATTGCCCGTTGATCTGACGCTGCAAGCCCATATCAGTGCGGTGTTGGCGCTCAAACAGCAGGTCTTTGCCAACTGATGAGCGCAGCGATCTAGTCGAGCTTCTGAGCCGCGACCCAGAGGTTTTTGCATCGTGTTTCACGAATGAAGCACCCGGCAATCAGTCCAAATAACGCCATCACGACAACGATCGATAATCCAAAACGAAAGTCCCCCAGGCTGTAGACACGGACGCCGTTGACGATCGTGCCCGCCCACACCTCATCCATCAGCCATCCCACCAGCGGTTGCATGACCGCAGCACCGAAAAAGCCACCTACGTTAGCAATCGAGGTTGACATACCCGCTAGTTGCGGTGGATTCACTTCCTTTGCACATGCCCAGGTCAGGCTAAATCCTGCCGCGCTGAATCCCATCAGAAAACACAGCGCCATCGTCGTTGTGATATCGAGCGTGCCGCCCCACCACCAGACACACCAGATGGCGCTATAGACCGCACTGGCCGCCAGCAGTATCGACTTACGCTGGCGCACGCGATCGGAAATAATGCCCAGTACCAGACAGCCGATGGCAAACCCGCCATACATCAGCGATAAATGCGTGGCCGCCATATTCCGGGTGTACCCATGGACCTGCGTCAGATAGGGCATCGCCCACAGACCGGCAAAGGTGAAGTAACTACCCGAAACACCAAGATTGGTTAGTGCCGGCGCCCAGGTTAAGCGGTTACGCAGTACCGACCAGAGCCCTCCCAACACGACCGTACGATCCACCTGTGTACCGCCCATTGTCGGACTCCGGCGCATCATCCACCAGGCCATCGACCCGAATACCAGTGAGGCAATAGCCACCACCACAAAAACAGATCGCCAGCCGATCTCCGTCGCGGCAAACGCCAGCGGCACGCCTGCCAACACCGAGCCAATGTTGCCGACAAAAACACCCAGTCCGGTGAGCGACGCAAAACGATGCTCTTCAAAACTCAACGCGATGATCTTCAGCATGGCGATAAAGGTCACCGACACACCCAGGCCCACCAGCGTCCGGCCAACCAGCGCCTGCGACAGATCGGCTGCGAGCCCGAACCACAAGCTTCCCACAAACGAAATGATGCCACCCAGCAACAGAATACGGCGCGGACCCAAGGTGTCGACCAGCACACCCGTCGGTATCTGCATCAGCGTATAGACGTAAAAATAGGTTGCCGCCAGCACACCGAGTGACGCCGCAGTCGTATCAAACGCCAGTGCGAGATCTTGAGCAATCGACGCCGGGGCAAAGCGCTGAAAGAATGACAGCGTATACGCTGCCATGACGACGATAAAAATCATCATCGCCTGACGCGCAGGCGTCTGCATCCCAGACGTTCTCATCAGCTAGAGCTTACCCGTGCTGCCAAAACCACCCTCGGCACGATGGCTCTCGGTAAACGCCTCGACGATGTTCATCGACACCTGCAACACCGGGAATACGACCAGCTGGGCGATACGATCTAAGGGTTGAATATCAAACGCCGTCTCGCTGCGATTCCACAGAGACACTTTGATCTCTCCCTGGTAGTCCGAATCGATCAAACCGACCAAGTTACCCAGTACGATGCCGTGCTTATGGCCCAGCCCCGAACGCGGCAAAATCATGGCGGCCAGGCCCGGATCGGCCAGATGAATGGCCATACCCGAGGGCACAAGTACGGTCTCTCCCGGCTGAAGCTTTAAGGGCGCCTCGATGCAGGCGCGCAAATCCAACCCGGCCGCCCCGGCCGACCCGTAGACAGGGGGGGTGTCGTGCAAACGGGCATCCAGCACCCGAACATCGATACGATGCATACAAACCTTCCTCAAAAATCACGCCGCAGCGTTGAGACGCTTGGCCAGTTCTTCAACAAGACGTTTGGCCAGGTCGGCTTTGTGCAATAACGGCAAGGGATGGCGACCCGCATCATCGTAAAGCGTGACCTGGTTGTCGGTCGTACCCAGGCCATCGGCCACCAGGTTGCCGATCATCAGTGGGAGTTTTTTCCGACGGCGCTTGGCCTCAGCGTATTCGTCCAGATGCTGACTCTCGGCAGCAAAACCCACGCAAAAAGGGGCGGCCGGTAGCGCAGCCACTTCGGCCAAAATGTCTGGGTTCGTGGTCAGCTCGATGGTCCGGCCACGTTGCGCGGACTCGGACTCGGTTTTTTTGAGCTTATGCTCGGCCACATTCACTGGCCGGTAGTCAGCGACTGCAGCAACGCCGACAAATACCGTCGCGTTGCCGATCTCGCGCATCACCGCCTGGCGCATTTCCGCCGCCGACTCCACATCGATGCGGCGTACACCCAAGGGGGTCGCCAGATTGACCGGGCCACTGACCAGCGTGACTTCGGCACCTGCCTGCCCAAACGCGCGCGCCATGGCATAGCCCATCTGCCCCGATGAACGATTGGTGATGCCCCGAACCGGATCGAGTGGCTCGAACGTCGGTCCGACGGTCATGACCATCCGCTGCCCAGCCAGCACCTTGGGCGTGAGCGCGGCGATGATCTGTTCGAGCAATTCGCACGCTTCCTGCATGCGACCTTCACCGGTTTCACCACAAGCTTGCGCTCCACTGGCCGGTCCCCAGATGGAAATACCATCCGCTCTTAGTTGTGCCACGTTGCGTTGCGTTGCCGGATTCGACCACATCTGCCGATTCATGGCCGGCGCCACCGCCAGCGGGCAATCCCGAGCCAGGACCAGCGTCGATAGCAGATCATCCGCCCGCCCTTGCGCGATCTTGGCCAAAAAGTCGGCAGAGGCCGGGGCCACCACCATCAGATCGGCCGTGCGGGTGAGGTCAATGTGGTGCATCCCATTGCCCTGATCCGGGTTCCAGGCATCGACCGCCACCGGATGCCCGGACAGGGCCTGAAAGGTCAGCGGCGTCACGAAACGCGTCGCGGCATCCGTCATGCCGACCAGCACATCCGCACCCGATTTCTTCAATAGACGCACCAGCTCGGCGCACTTGTATGCGGCGATTCCCCCAGTGATACCGAGCAGAATTTTTTTACCGGCCAGATCCGTTGAAGTCTGAATACAGACAGACATAGAAAACCTTTTTATAAATCGCACCCTAACTGGGACTTGCTTTGGGCTATTCTATCCATATTTACAGTCAATTAGTCCACCCCGCGCACCTCCCTTGCCCCCCACCCCATGCCACTCACCGAGCGCCCCGAAAGCGAACGCCCCCGCGAAAAACTCCTCGATCGAGGGCCAGAAATCCTCACCGATGCCGAGCTTGTTGCCATTCTGCTGCGCACCGGTCTGCCTGGCCAGGATGCCATCGCCCTCGCGCACAGTCTTATCCAGGAATTTGGTGGCCTCTACGGCCTCCTCTCCGCCCCGCCCGCCGCACTGAAGGCAAAACTCGGGCTGGGCCCGGCCAAAACGGCACAACTCATCGCCGTACTGGAGCTCGCACGACGCACACTCCGTGAGGAGATGGCGCAGGGCGTCTCCCTCGCTTCTGTCGACAAGGTGCGGCGCTATCTAAAGCTCAGCCTGGCCCACCGGGAGTTCGAGGTTTTTCATGCCTTGTGGCTTGATGCCCGCAACCGCCTGATCGCCAGCGAAGAGCTCTTCCGGGGCACACTGACCCAGACCAGCGTCTACCCGCGCGAAGTGGTCCGTCGTGCCCTGCACCACAACGCCGCCGCCGTCATCTTTGCCCACAATCATCCCAGCGGCGTTGCCGATCCCTCGGGGGCCGACGAGCACTTAACCCGTCTGCTTCAGGAAGCACTGGGGCTGATTGATGTTCGGGTTCTCGACCATTTCATCGTTGCCGGCTTGTCTGAGCCCTACGCCTTCAGCGAACGGGGCAAATTGGGCTAAATCAGGTCGTCCGGAACCCGAATCCGCTGGGAACCGAGAAAAACCGGGCAATGACGATGGGACTTGATTTTTACCGCGTTTCGGCTTTATAATCATCGGCTTTCCGTTTGGGATAACAGGAGTCAACTATGGCACGCGTTTGCCAAGTCACGGGCAAGGGCCCAATGGTGGGAAACAACGTTTCTCACGCCAACAACAAAACGAAGCGTCGCTTCCTGCCGAATCTGCAGTACCGCCGTTTCTGGGTTGAGACCGAAAACCGCTTTGTACGCCTGCGCGTTTCTACCGCTGGCCTGCGCCTCATCGACAAGAAGGGCATCGAGACTGTTCTCGCTGACCTGCGCGCTCGCGGCGAAGTCTAAGCCCCTCACCGAATTCTAGGAGAACATCATGGCCAAAGGCGGACGTGAAAAGATCAAGCTCGAGTCGAGCGCCGGTACCGGTCACTTTTACACCACGACCAAGAACAAGCGTACCACCCCTGAAAAGCTGGAAATCACCAAGTACGACCCTAAAGCACGTAAGCATGTGTCGTACAAGGAAACCAAGCTGAAGTAACCAGCGTACGAAAAATCGCGCGTCCCAAACGCCCCAAAGCCCACCCTGCGCGGTGGGCTTTGTCTTTGGTGCCTACCAAAAAAAATCGCCGGCGCAGTAATCACTGGCCGGCGGTTTTAGTTTCTTACAGACGCGTTGTTAGATCACGTAGCGGCGCACACGGACCGACAGATCTTCCAGCGCACGCACGCCCGAGGCTTCGGCCTGCTTGCACCACTCCTGCAGGCTATGCACCAGCTGTTCACGCGAGGCATTGGTCTTTTCCCAAATGCTCACGAGCTGGGCGCGCATGACACACATCTTGGTCAGCGCCGGGCTTTCGGCCAGGACGGTATCGACGGGCTTACGCAACTCGGCCGGGATCTGATCCAGGTCACCGGTCACCCAACGTGAGGCCTGACGCAAGGTTTTCTTATCGGCCAGCGACTGGTCGTGCTTATGATGCTCAACCGTCCGGGCAAACTCGTGGCGGATCGCCTTGCCGTAGGTCGTCATCAGATCGTAACGGTGGGTAATAACGGCATCCAACGTTTCTTCATTGATTTCAGCCGCAGCGGCACCCAG
This sequence comes from Rhodocyclaceae bacterium, assembly GCA_018883385.1. Lineage (GTDB taxonomy): Bacteria > Pseudomonadota > Gammaproteobacteria > Burkholderiales > Rhodocyclaceae > Fluviibacter. The sequence goes on from VEQD01000004.1 coordinate 18,453, forward strand.
CTTCGGACGCGGCGCAACCTTCTTCACCTTGGCCAGACCCAGTGTTTCGAGCGTACGGATGTAGAGCCAGCCGATATCGAACTCATACCACTTGTTCGACAGTTTCGCCGACGTACCAAAGGCGTGGTGATTGTTATGCAACTCTTCACCACCGATCAGGATGCCCCAGGGCACCAGATTGGTCGATGCATCCGGGCAAGTAAAGTTACGGTAGCCGTAGTAATGCGCGACACCATTCACCACACCGGCAGCCCAGAACGGGATCCAGGCCATCTGGACAGCCCAGATGGTCAGACCGATCGGTCCGAACAGAACCAGGTTAATGATCATCAGAATCGACACACCGATCACCGAATGCGAGTACACATGGTGCTCCATCCAGTCGTCCGGCGTACCGGCGCCGTAGCGCTTCATGGTTTCGTCGTTCTTGGCTTCGGCACGATACAACTCGGCGCCCTGCCACAACACTTTTTTCAGGCCCAGGATCTGCGGGCTGTGCGGATCTTCCGGCGTTTCACACTTGGCGTGGTGCTTGCGGTGAATGGCGGTCCACTGCTTGGTCACCATACCGGTGGTCAGCCACAGCCAGAAACGGAAAAAATGGGAGATGACCGGATGCAACTCCAGCGCACGGTGCGCCGAGTGGCGATGCAAATAGATAGTGACACCGGCAATCGTGATATGCGTCACGATCAGGGTGTAAACAATATAACCCCACCAGGGTAGATCAATCAGTCCGTTGTACATAGATACACTCTCCTCGATTGGTAAAACAGGCTGGCGTGCCACAAGTCTAGCGCGCCTTGTATTCAGGCTGCAAGCTATGCCGTCTGAATAAAATCAATGAATTATAACACTTTGCTGCACCACATCATGGCCGCAACGAGAATTTCAAGCCCCAAATCTTTGACCTGGCGCAAAAAAACAACAGATATCAGAAGTCATCGAGCGAAAAACGGATGCGCAGAGGAATTTTAAGATTTCGCCCCTGCAGCGCCTCGGGTACCGGCGTCCGTTCCGCCGCCATACGAACCATCACTAGCGCGCCCTCATCCAGGGTGGGGGAGCCGCTGCTTTTGCCCGCAATCACCACTGGTGTGCCACCAGCCCGCGACAGCACGACATAGACCTCGGCCGTCCCCTCCTGACCCCGGGTCCGTGACACCTCCGGATAACGGCGCGCCTTGCGAGCTTCAGCTCCCAGAGCTAACCGGTAGCGATTCAAGGCATCGGCCTCCACGCCGTCGCGCGCGGTATCCGGTGCGCCACCCACCGACCCAGCACGCGAGGCTGCATTGGCCGGCGCCGACGCATCGCCCTGCGCTACGCCAGCCGCTGCCTGACTGGCCGGGGTACGCTGACGGGGGGCGGCGTCTGGTCGCACCGGCAAAGGTTTCGTCGGCTGGCTGCGCGATGACTTGGCCGCATCACCGGACGACACGGGGACAAAACGCTTCGCCTCGGCACTGGCAGCATGAACAACCTCGCCGGGGCCTTTAAGCACGGCGCTCAGGGGTGCCTGCGGCATCGCGATCGGCGTATAAAACATCCAGGCCATCGGGAAAATCACGAACAGATGTATCCCCAGCGACAGGCCAACCGCCCAACGCAAGGCGGGCGGCCACGGTTGCCAGAATCGCCTATGCGCCACGATCAGCCCCAGGCTTCTGCCCGGCGGTCATGCGTGGATTACCGCTTAAATCTTGTCGACTCTCCACGTTGACTAAACCGGCTGCGCGCCAGCGTGCAGCCACCGATTCTGCCTGATCGTGACCATGCTCCACCAGGAGCCATCCACCCGGTTTCAGGCGCGGCATCGCCTGCGCCACAATGGCGGTATAGGCAGATAGGCCATCACCACCATCCGTTAATGCCACTTTTGGCTCAAAACGCACGCCATCGCCCGCCAGATGCGGATCGGCGGCATTAATGTAGGGCGGGTTGCTAACAACCAGATCGAATGCCGGTTCAGCAGGCGTGCCTTCGAACCAGCTCGCACAATGCAGCGTGACATTGTGTCGGGTCAAACGGTCCCGGTTGCGGGTCGCCACGGCCAGCGCCTCAGGAGAGACATCGACAGCCAACACGACCGCATCCGGCCGCGCACCCGCCAATGCCAGCCCGATTGCGCCGCTTCCCGTGCCCAGATCCGCGACACGGGGGGCCGGACATCCATCGAGCACGGTTAAGGCCCAACGCACCAGCGCTTCCGTTTCCGGACGGGGCACCAGCACCGCCGGTGACACCTGCAGCAAGTCGCCATAAAACCCGGCCACCCCTGTGAGATAGGCCACGGGCTCCCCCTGCTGCCGGCGAGCGACCAAGGCTTTAAATGCATGGACGGCCTCGTCGCTGAGAGGCACCTCGGCGTAAGCCAGCAAATCTGCCGCCGAACATCCCGTCACATGCTGCAATAGGCGTCGCGCATCCAACCGATCGATCGATTGCCTGGCCCAGCGGAGTGCCGCTGCACGCGACAAACCCGCCGCCATGGCCAGAGGTGCTTCTCGCACCACGATTTAATCCTGCTCGGCGAGCGCCGCCAGCTGTTCGGCCTGATGCTCCGCAGCGAGCGTCCGCACCAGCTCGTCCAGGTCGCCATCCATCAGGTAAGCCAACTTGTAGAGCGTGAGGTTGATACGGTGATCGGTCAAGCGGCCTTGCGGAAAATTGTAAGTACGAATGCGCTCCGAGCGGTCGCCGCTGCCAATCAGGCTCTTCCGCGTCGCAGCTTCCTTGGCGTGCTGCTCACGCCGGCGTTGATCTTCAATCCGCGCCACCAGGACGCGCATGGCCTGATCACGGTTCTGATGCTGCGAGCGACCGTCCTGGCATTCAACCACCGTGCCGGTGGGCAAGTGCGTAATGCGTACGGCCGAATCAGTTTTGTTGATGTGCTGACCCCCCGCGCCGGAGGCACGGAAGGTATCAATGCGCAGATCGGCGGGGTTGATGGTCACCGCTTCCAGCGCATCCGCTTCTGGCATCACCGCCACGGTACACGCCGAGGTATGGATACGTCCCTGCGTCTCGGTTTCTGGCACGCGTTGTACGCGATGACCGCCGGATTCGAACTTGAGCGCCGAATAGGCGCCCTGCCCCAGCACCCGGAAGATCACTTCCTTGTAGCCACCCAGATCCGACTCGCTGGCCGAGATCAATTCGGTCTGCCAGCGACGACGCTCGGCAAATCGCGAATACATGCGAAATAAGTCGCCCGCAAAGAGTGCCGACTCGTCACCACCCGTACCAGCACGGATCTCGACAATGACGTTCTTGTCATCGTTCGGGTCGCGCGGCAACAGTAGGGTTTGCAACTCGTTTTCTAGACCGGGCAGATCAGCCTTTACGGCAGCAATTTCTTCCTGGGCAAAGCCCTTCATCTCCGGATCCGACAGCATCGCTTCGGCGGCGTCCAGATCGGCGACCCTGAGGCAATAGGTCGCATAGCGCGTCACCACCGGCTCGATTTCCGCGCGCTCTTTAGAGATTCGGCGAAACTCGTCCAGATCATTATGCACGTCCGGCTCGCTCAACCGCTGATCCAGCGTCTGAAGGCGATCGGCAAGTTGGCGGAGTTTCTCTTGGAGGCTGGGTTTCATAGGCGGGGATGTAACATGGTGCGGATGGCCGGAATCGAACCGGCAAGGCTATTCGCCGGCAGATTTTAAGTCTGCTGTGTTTACCAATTTCACCACACCCGCAACAGCCCGACATTGTACCTGTCCCGGTGCATCCGAGGCAGATTGATCTGCACACTCAGCCGATCAGCGTCCACAACATTTTAGTGGCCAGCAATGCCAACATCACACCAAATGCCCGCTTGAGGTGCTTGACGGGCAATCGGTTCGCCACACGCGCGCCCACTGGCGCCGTAAATATCGTGGCCAGCACAACCCCCACAAACGCCGGCAAATAAATAAACCCCAGATTCGGGCCCGGCAGATCGACGGCGCGCCATCCACCCACGACATAGCCGATGACACCTGCTGCGGCAATAGGAAAGCCCAGTGCCGCCGAGGTACCGACTGCCTGACGTATATTGATGTTACACAGCACCATGAAGGGCACCGACAAAAAACCACCGCCGGCCGCGACCAAACTCGACACACTACCAATCACACCGCCCGCGCCCAGCAGCCCTGCAAACCCCGGCAACTGACGCGTGGGTTTGGGTTTGAAGTCCAGCAACATCTGTAACGATGCCCAGTAAACGATGCCTGTAAAAGCAATGGCCAAGGCATGGGTTGGCACCTGACTGGCAAATAAGCTACCCACCAATGTTCCAACCACCAGGCCTGGCGCCATCCCCCGAAAAATGTCCCAACGCACGCCACCATGCTGGTGATGCGCACGCATGCTGGAGATCGACGTGACCACAATCGTGGCCATCGCCGTCCCCAGCGCCAGATGCATCAGTTGACCCGGGGGAAAGTCCTGCGCATTGAACAGCATCAGTAAAATCGGCACGATCGTCAGGCCACCGCCGACACCAAACAGACCCGCAATAAAGCCGGAGCCCAGACCCAGGGCAACGTAGCTCAAAAGCCACCAGGTCATGGATTATCTCCAGACGACGGCCCATCGTCCTGCTCATGCCGCTCGTGCTCCCAGGCCGCCACAAAATGACGCATGGCCTGTTGCAGATATTCGCGCTCGGCCACGTCCGCTTTGCTCATGGCGGCCAAAGGGCCATGCAGAAACTTGTTCATCAATCGCGTTGCGATCTGCTCCAGCACCTGTTCGGCCGACTCACCGCGTTGCAACCGACGTTTAGCCTGTGCAACTTCCAATTCACGTAACTGCAGCGCCGTTTCACGCAGCGACTGAATCACCGGCACATGCGCCCGACGCGCATGCCAGTCGAGATACTCACCCAACCGGTTGGCAATGATGGCCTCCGCGTCGGTCACCGCCGCCTGACGCGATGCGACGCCACTTTGCACAATCCCTGCCAGATCATCAACGGTATAGAGAAACACATCATCCAGCTCGGCGACCTCGGGCTCAATATCTCGGGGTACCGCGAGATCCACCATGAACATGGGGCGATGTCGTCGCGCTTTGACCGCCCGTTCAACCATGCCCAGACCAATAATCGGCAAGGAACTCGCCGTACAGGAAATCACAATGTCGAACTGATGAAGCGCCTCCGGCATTTCCGACAGACGCATCGCATCCCCATGAATCTGCATCGCGAGACGACTGGCACGCTCCACGGTCCGGTTGGCCACCACCATCCGGCGCGGCTTGGTGGCGGCAAAATGGGTGGCACAAAGTTCCATCATGTCGCCGGCACCAACCAGCAGAACCGACTGTTCTTGGAGATCTTCAAAAATCCGTTCGGCCAGATGCACCGAGGCGGCCGCCATGGAGACCACGCTCTCGCCGATGCCGGTGTTGGTGCGGATGTCTTTCGCAACGGCGAAGGCATGCTGGAACAAGCGGTGCAGGTGACTGCCCAGCGCCCCCACCTGTTCGGCGGTTCGCGCCGCTTCTTTCATTTGCCCCAATATCTGGGGCTCGCCCAGGACCATCGAGTCGAGTCCTGCGGCGACCCGCAGCGCCTGACGCACGGCATCCTGCTCGGTGTGCTGATACAGATACGGGCGCGCCTCGTCCAGAGTCATGCCCGAATGTTGCATCCACCAATTCAACACCGCATCCGCCGAATCGCCTTCAACATACAGCTCCGTCCGATTACAGGTCGACAGAATAGCTGCTTCGTTTGCGGCGCCGCTCTCCCGAATCCGGGTCAGTGCATGGCTGATGTCATCAGACGCAATAGCCACCCGCTCCCGGATCGCCAGTGGCGCGGTGTGATGATTCAGGCCAATGAGATGAAGGGGCATACCCGTGTGCGTTGTATGAAATTCGTTCGGAGTGGATTCGATGCGGTTTAACCGGTGAGACCAGGCACGCTATGCCGGCGTGAAGTATACCACCCGCTGACCAGATCGCCCGCCGGACAAGGCTTTCAGCGAGATTGCACCAATTCTTGGACCCCAAAAGCAAAGACCCGGGTCGAGACCCGGGTCTTTGTTACCGCACGGGGCGGTAAGGGATCGAACTACTTAGTGGCCAGAGGCACCCGCAGCACCGATACCGGTTTCCGAACGCACCATCTGTGCCGGATAACCTTCGCGGTCGATTCGTGCACGCTCGCTACCGTCCAGCTTCGACACGATCCAGATCGTGGCAAAGGCGGCCGTCATCGAGAACAGTGCTGGCGAACCGTAGGGGAATGGCGCACTACCCTTGGCATTGCCCAGAACAGCCTCGTATACAGCCGGCGACAGGATGGTCAGACCAGCCGAAGCGATCAGGCCAACAAAGCCACCAGTCACAGCGCCCTTGGTCGTACAGTCCTTCCACATCACCGACATCAGCAGCACTGGGAAGTTAGCCGAACAGGCGATAGCGAAGGCCAGCATCACCATGTAGGCAACGTTCTGCTTCTCGAACGCGATACCTAGGAAGATGGCCAGAATCGCCAGAGCGATCGTGGTGATCTTCGAGACACGCATTTCAGCAGCCTGGTCAGCCTTGCCTTCCTTAATGACCGTGGCGTACAGGTCATGCGACACCGCCGAAGCACCGGCCAGTGTCAGACCAGCAACCACCGCCAGGATGGTGGCGAAGGCCACAGCCGAGATAAAGCCCAGGAACAGGTCACCACCGACAGCGTTCGACAGGTGGATAGCCGCCATGTTGCCGCCGCCCTTCAGACCCTTGGCCAGATCACCATCGACGTAGTACGCAGCCGGATCCTGGATCAGGAACACGATCGCGCCGAAACCGATGATGAAGGTCAGGATGTAGAAGTAACCGATCCAGGCCGTTGCCCAACCCACAGACTTACGGGCTTCCTTGGCGTTCGGCACGGTGAAGAAGCGCATCAGGATGTGCGGCAGACCAGCCGTACCAAACATCAGCGCCATACCGATCGAGATCGCCGAGACCGGATCCTTGATCAGGCCGCCAGGCGACATGATGGCTTCGTGCTTGCTGTGAACTTCAACCGCCTTGGCAAACAGGGCTTCAGGGCTGAAACCGAAGGCAAACAGCACGGCAGCCGCCATGAAGCTTGCGCCCGACAGCAGCATCACGGCCTTGATCACCTGCACCCAGGTCGTTGCGGTCATACCACCAAACAGCACGTACATCATCATCAGCACGCCCACCAGCATAACGGCGTAGGTGTACTCAAGACCGAACAGCACCTTGATCAGCTGACCGGCACCCACCATCTGGGCAATCATGTAGAAAGCCACGACGACCAGCGTACCGGTAGCAGCGAACACACGAACCGGCGTTTGCGAGAAGCGGTAAGCAGCAACGTCGGCGAAGGTGAACTTACCGAGGTTACGCAGACGCTCTGCCAGCAGGAACGTGATGATCGGCCAACCGACCAGCCAGCCGATCGAGAAGATCAGGCCATCAAAGCCGTTGGCGAACACCAGGCCCGAAATACCCAGGAACGAGGCTGCCGACATGTAGTCGCCAGCAATCGCTAGGCCATTCTGGAAGCCGGTAATACCACCACCGGCGGTGTAGAAGTCGGCAGCTGTCTTGGTCTTACCTGCGGCCCACTTGGTGATCCACAGGGTAAAGGCAACGAAGATGCCGAACATGGCAATAGCGGTCCAGTTGGTCGCCTGCTTCTGGGTGTTACCCAGATCAGCACCGGCGGCCAGAGCAGCACCACTCAGGAGGAGCGCACCTAGCGCAATGAGAGTCTTATTCATCTTGGTCATTTTTGGACGTCCTTGATGACGGCTTCTTTCAGTGCGTCGAAGTCCGTGTTGGCCTTCTTCACGTAAACAGCCGTGATTGCGATCGTAAACAGAATCACGCCCAGACCCACCGGCACACCCAGCGTCATGACGCCGTCACCGATTTTTTGAGCAAAGATAGCCTTATCAAAGGCCAGGGTCAGGATGAAACCGAAGTAAGCAATGAGCATGAGCACGGTACAGATCCAGCTATAGCTGTTCCGAATCGAGACCATTTCATTGAACTTGGGGTCTGCCAAGATCTTGGCGGTCGTGGGGTCTAACATGGATTTCTCCTCCTCATTATGGATGCACCGACCGTACAAGCCACTCGGCGCGTGAGGCAAGCCTACGGTGTCTCACTTACATTCTGCTTACAGACTTAAGGAATCCTTCATTTTTTGCCTACCGTTGTATCGTTGGTACAACCCCTGTCGGCGTGAGGGGTACATGCGCATCTGCGTTGCGGCGCAACAATTCAGTGGTCGCTTGCGACGCCCAAAGCCTCGGTTGCATATTAGACTCATGGGTACCAACCCTGCCAAACCCCCTGACGCTTGCCGATACAATGACCCACGCCGCCACGAGTCTCACCCCCGAAACACTGCCCCGCAATGATTGCGGCACCTGTACCTATTGCTGTCATGTGATGAAGGTCAAGGAACTCAACAAACCGGCCAACACGGCGTGCACACATTGTGTTGAAGGCAGCGGCTGCACGATTTACAACGACCGGCCGGCGTCCTGCCGTCAATACGAATGTCTCTGGTTCCGTTCCCAGCAGTTTGATAAACCACTGTCGCCCGGCCTTCGACCCGACCAGTGCAAGGTGGTCATCGGCACCATCAACAACGGTAACGAGATCGTGCTCTACACGGAACCAGCCCATCGCAATGCCTGGCAGGAACCCGCCTTTAGTGAGGCACTCGGCCTATTTGTAACGCGTGGCATTCCGGTCTACGTAAGCGAGAACGACCAGCTCCGCCGAATATTTTAGAGTGTTTAAGCGCCCGACCAGCGGGTGAACAGGTCGTGCTCTATCCCGAACTGATCTAACACCTTGCCGATCGTCTGATCGACCACGTCCAGAATGGTTTTCGGGTTGTGATAGAACGATGGCACGGGCGGCAGTATCACACCCCCCATCTCGGTCACCGCCGCCATGTGGCGTAAATGACTCAAATGCAGCGGCGTCTCGCGGGGAACCAGTACCAGCTTACGGCGCTCCTTCAGGGTCACATCGGCCGCCCGCGACAACAGATTGTCATTGAGCGCCAGTGCAATTTGCGCCAGGCTTTTCATGGAACACGGCGCCACGACCATTCCAGTGACGGGAAAAGATCCACTAGAGATGGGTGCGGCCAAATTGGCGGGATTGTGAACGACCTTTGCCATGGCCTCCACCTGGGCGCACGTGAATTCGGTTTCCAGGGGCAGCGTAACCCGCGCGCCCTGACTAAGCACCAGATGCGTCTCGATATCCGGCATACCCTGCAAGACCTGCAACAGGCGCACGCCGTAAATTGACCCGCTCGCACCGGAAATCCCGATCACAATCCGTTTCATCGCTGCCATCACCCATCAACAAAAAGACTGGCAATCAGTTTGCCACAACCCGCCGCGACCGTGGCGTTCAGGACGCCCGATCCGGCCGCGGCGTCTTGTACCTGTTGTAGCCCCATAAATACTGCATCGGCATCTTGCGCACCATCTGCTCCAGCGCCGCGTTGATTTGCGCGGCGGCGAGCGCTGGTGATTCGGGCAAGGCCTGTGTCATCGGTACGATGTGGAAGTGGTAGCCCTTTCCCTTGGGGAGTCTTTCCAAACCGACGGTAAAGATCGGACTGTTGCGAATGGCTTGCATCCGCTGCACCAGGGTGATCGTGTAGGCATCTTTGCCAAAGAACGGCGCATATACACCATCTCCAAGCGCGGGCACCTGATCGGGCAAAAAGCCAATCGTCTCGCCCTTGATCAGCGTCTTGACCAAACCCTTCACCCCCGCCTGATTAGCGGGCACCAACTTTAGCGCGGGCGACAAACGAATCCGATTGATCAACAGCTTGAGCCAAGGCATCCGGGGTTCTTTAAAAATCACGGTCGCTTTATGTCGTCGCGTATAAAACGGGCCCAGCATCTCAAAAGCACCGATATGTGGCGAGATCAGAATCACGCCCTTCCCCTGCGCCAGCGCATCATCGATTAATGCCCAGTCGTCACAACGTATGATCTGATCAAGCTTGCCGGCGTTTCTTTTCGCCCACAGATACGGCAACTCCAGAAACATCTGAAGCAATTCGACCATCGCCATGCGATCCATGGCAGGCGTTGCCTCCGGATAAGCCAGCCGGAGGTTCTCGAACGCCCGCTTTCGATATCGGCCGGGCAAGATGGCCCCCAGGCGGCCCAAAGCCGAGCCTATGCCCTGCAGCCATGCCAATGGCAGCCAACCCAAGCCCTTGAAGACCAGGTAAGCGGCAGATGCCAGTAAGTTATTCATGTGTTTCGCCAAACAAAATAGCCATACGCCCAAAAACGGGCGAAATTCAAGTGGCGAAGAAGTCTGGGAGGAAAGGCGACGCTTGTGAGGCGAAACTTATCCGACGAGGCAAAGACACTACGAGAACGTCGCGTGCTGATGGTACGCTCATCCGGACGAATAGCAACACACCTCTAGACATCGATCCGCCCAAAGCAACAGCCGGCCATGGTTGCCCAGCGTTTTTTAATTCCCCTGCAAAACGGGGGGATGCGTATTTCCAGACTTGTATAAAATGCTGGCTGACGATCAACACTATTTCAGCAGCCACCAATGCCTCCAAAACTCTTTGACCGCCCTGACTATAAAGGGCAATTTCGTGCGCATACTCGTGATGAGTTCAAGGCATTTCTGGCGTTTGCACGGCATTACTGGCTTCTGTCGAGCTTAATTCTAGCGGGACTGATTGTCTTATTTGTGCAGACAAGTCCCTTCCCACCAAAGACGGTCAAAATTGCCACAGGACAGCCCAGCTCATCGGCCCAAATACTCGGCGAATGGTATCGAGATTTCTTTGCAACCAATGGCATCACGCTGGAACTGGTCCCCTCGGACGGCGCTGAAGACAACTTAAAACTGCTTCAGGACGGATCTGTCGATGCAGCGATCACACAGGCGGGCATTCCGGCGCCAAAGGGATCAGGGCTGTTATCCCTGGGCAGCATTGAATTCATGCCCATGTGGTTGTTTTACCGAGGGGAACCGGTTGATCAAAATCGAGCGACGCAGCTCATGTCCCAATGGACCATTGCCATTGGTCTGGAAAATAGCGGCACCTACTTTATGGTCCGGGACCTGTTGAAAGAATACGGCTTACGGCCCGAGGAATACAGTAACTTGCTGAAAATGCCCGCCAACGAGAGCGTTGAAAAGATTCTCCATGGAGAGTTGGATGCACTCTTCATTCTCGCCGGAACAGAATCCCATAATCTGCAGCGGCTGTTAAATGCCAAGAATCTTAACTTGTGGAATTTTAAAGCGTCTAAAGCAACCGCCGGCCGCATCCAGTATGCAGATGCCGTGACATTTCCACGAGGCGCGGTCAGTTTGAGCCCACTCTTTCCGGAACAGGATATTGATCTCGTTTCTACGTCGGTAACGCTTACGGTCTCGCCCAATTTGCACCCGGCTATCCAGTACTTATTTATGTCCGCTGCAGAAAACCATTACGCGAATTCTGAAAATTATTTCGACAGACCCGGGGGATTTCCAGCGTTTCTTGATCGCAATTTCAAGAAAAGTCCCGTTGCTGTGAAGTACATCGAAAATCGTGGCTCTATACTGAAATACGACTTCCCATTCTGGGCGGCAAGTTTGATTGACCGCGCTTGGCTATCGATTGCGGCGCTTCTGGCGATACTTTTGCCGTTAACAAAGCTGATCCCGCAGTACCGTAAATATCATTTGTATTTAGTGCAAAACACGCATTACGCAGCGATGAATGAACTCGTGATCCAGATACGAGAAGCCGATTCGCTCGAAGCACTATCATCCCTTGATTTTAAATTTCAGGAGCTGGCGTCCACGATCGAGCTGACTTGGGCGCCCGCAGGTACCAAAGAGAAGTATTTCTTTATGCTCAATGCGCTAGAAACCATTCGGAGGCATATTGAACGGCAAAAAACCAGCTTGGAACTGCTAAAAGAAAACAGGGTTAATCCACAATAATTTCAACTGCTCCAGTGGCAACGTGATAAAGACCGCCAACGATTCTGAGACGCTCTTCTCTAACGAGTTTTCTCAAGACCGGTGTGGCGTTTCGCAGTTTATCGACATTCAGTGCGACATTGATACGCGTTGCACTCACTGCTCGGCTATCGGTCGATCCCTCTGAAGTCGCTTGCGTGACGGCGGGACTGAGTGCGGTTGCGATACCCTGAATATGTCCAGGGAAGTCCTCATCCGAATCAACGGCTTTGATCGCTGCGCCAATGGCACCGCAACCTGTATGACCCAGGACCATAATCAGTGACGCGCCAAGAACCGCCGTTCCATATTCCAGGCTCCCAAGGATTTCCTGGGTCACGAAATTACCGGCGATTCTAGTAACAAACAAATCCCCTTGCCCTTCGTCAAAACAGTGCTCGGGACTCACTCTGGAGTCTGCACAACCTAATATACAAGCGTAGGGGTTTTGCGATTCTGCAAGGGTGTCAGGCTGGTATTGAAAGCTATCCGGTGAGTCAACCCCCGCCAGATAGCGTGCATTGCCACTCAGCAGGCGCTCCAACGCTTGGCTGGGAGTCAAAATGTTTTCATGTTTTGCTACAGCGTGGCCCATTTTTCACCTCGAACATATCGTTGATATGGCTGTTAGTACGGCGCTTCAAAAAAACCGGGTTTGGTTCGTTGGGCAGGTATGACGTTGCCACAAACACTGGTTCAAACTTTGGTAGGTGGCATTACAGTGTTTCTGGATAAATGCTGGCCGCCTGTAATGCCAATTAAAGAAAAAACTCCCAGAGCGGAAACTCTGAGAGCTTTTAAATTACTGGTGGCCAGTCTCGGAATCGAACCAAGGACACGCGGATTTTCAATCCGCTGCTCTACCAACTGAGCTAACTGGCCGCACATCCGAACCCAACGATTCGGATGCGAAAAAGCATTAACGCTTCGAGAACTGCTTACGGCGACGGGCGCTGTGCAGACCGACCTTTTTACGTTCAACTTCGCGAGCGTCGCGGGTGACGAAACCAGCCTTCGACAGCGCCGACTTCAGTTCGGCGTCGTACTGAATCAGCGCACGGGTGATGCCGTGGCGAACTGCGCCAGCCTGACCCGACTCACCACCGCCAACCACGTTGACGTTGATGTCAAAGGTATTGACGTGCTCAACCAGTTCCAGCGGTTGACGGACGACCATGCGACCCGTTTCACGCGAAAAGAAAGTATCCACCGGCTTGCCATTGACAACGATGTTGCCCTTGCCGCGCTTCAGGTAGACACGTGCGACAGCGCTCTTGCGACGACCGGTGCCGTAATATTGTTGTTCTGCCATAACGACCTCTTAGATTTCCAGCGATTTCGGTTGCTGGGCGGTATGCGGATGCGTCGCACCGGCGTAGCACTTGAGCTTTTTGATCATGGCGTAGCCCAGCGGACCCTTCGGCAGCATGCCCTTCACGGCTTTTTCCAGAGCACGCTCCGGGAAACGCTGTTGCATCTTGCCAAACGTGGTTTCGGTAATACCGCCCGGGTAACCCGAGTGGCGGAAATATTTCTTGTCTTCGGCCTTGTTACCCGTGACGCGCAGCTTTTCGACGTTAACGATCACGATGAAATCACCGGTATCGACGTGCGGGGTGTATTCAGGCTTATGCTTGCCACGCAGGCGGCGGGCAACTTCGCTCGCAACGCGGCCCAGAACTTTGTCTGTGGCGTCAACGACGAACCAGTCGCGCTGGACTTCATGCGGCTTGGCGGAAAAGGTTTTCATCTTTGCACTTCCGTGGCGCCAACAGTGGCGCGGAATTTGGGAAAACGAAGATTCTAGCAACACTTAAAACCCCGCGTCAAGCCTTCTGGCAACCTTGCCAAACACGCCATACGGCGCTGGCCTTGGGCTTAGAGGCAAAAAAAGCGCGGAGCCACACAAGTGGTTCCGCGCAAATCCACACCAAAGGAGGAGGGTGGAGGAGACAAGCTTGCGGGCGACCTTGAAGCTTACGCCCGACTTACAGAGCCAATGTATAGCCCGGAAGGCAAAAAAGCAAGGGTATTTGTTGTGTCGCAATAAAAAAATTAACGCTCGCCAAAAAAACCTGGGTTATCAGATAGTTCCAATGATTAACAAAGGCTTAACGATTGGCACTGACCCCATAAGCATATTTTTCTGGCATAAAACCAGGCGGTTGATTGTGCGTTGCAGCACGGCGGAGACTGCCAACCCCGCCCTGCGTGCATCGGCATCCACATCGCACCGCATCATTTGGCCGTACAATCGTGCTTCCTATCAGTATGGATATCAACAGGGAGCCTCAAAACCATGGAATGCCGCGTCGTCTGGACTGAACACATGACCTTTGTTGCCGAGACCGGCAGCGGCCATATGGTCACCATGGATGGACCACCCGATGCCGGCGGGCGCAATCTGGCGCCCCGGCCCATGGAAATGATGCTGGCAGGGGCCGGCGGCTGCACGGCCTTTGATGTGGTGATGATTCTGAAACGGGGCCGTCATCCGGTGACAGGCTGCGAGGTACAACTCAAAGCCGAACGCGCCGACACCGACCCGAAGGTCTTTACCAAGCTCCATTTGCATTTTGTGGTTACCGGTAACGGACTCAAACCAGAAGCAGTAGAACGCGCGGTGACCTTATCCAAGGATAAGTACTGCTCGGCGACCGCCATGCTCGGCGCGACCGCCGAAATTAGCTGGGATCTGGAGCTTCGGGAACAGCGGGAACTTCGGGAACTGCGCGACCAGGGTGCCGCTGGCACCGCCAACGCCTAAAAGATTGGGCGGTCAGATCCGGTAAGACAAGCTGGTCATCAGCTTAGAGGTCTGCTGCATCAGGTTTTTGACCAAGGGCGGAAACTGCGCCGCGCCGAGTGCTTCGGCGGTGTGCGCGTGCGAGGTTTCATCGATGGCCATCTGGCGGATGATGGCGGCACTTTTTTCATCAGCTTCCGGTAAACGCGCTAGGTGGCTTTCCAAATGGGCGGTCACCTGCTTTTCGGTTTCTGCCAGAAAGCCCAGATTCCAGCGATCGCCCAACTTGCCGGCAAGCACCCCCATCGTCAGCGATCCGGCGTACCAGAGCGGATTCAGCCAACTGGTATGACTGCCAAGTTCGCGCAATCGTTGCTCGGTCCACGCCAGATGTTCGGTCTCTTCATGCGCGGCTTCACGCAACGCCTCGCGCACGGCGGGGTCGCGCGAGGTCAAGGCCTGTCCCTGATACAGCGCCTGCGCACAGACCTCGCCGCTGTGATTGACGCGCATCAGACCCGCCACATGGCGACGCTCGGCGTTCGACAAGTCAGCCTCCTCCAGGCCCTGGTCAGGATGTGCTCGCAGACTGCGCTGGGATGCAAATAACGTACGCAGAACTTTGTCGGCTTCGATAATGAGATGATCAACGTTCATGACCTTACCTTAACGATGTGGCTGCCGGACCCGATTTCAATCGCTCGATAGCGACCTCAGCACTCGGCGGTGGCTCAAGATCCAGACAGAAATACTCATAGGCCAAAACGGCTGGGTACGCGTTGTGCATTTTGTGCTGCTGCTTCTGCATCAGAATCCAGGATGATCCCTGGCTTTCGACCCAGGAGCCGTCCTTTTGCCCGAAGGCATAGAGACGACGCTCGCGGGTTTTGCAGCGCAATCCTTCATAGTTCACGGTCCGGGCCCCGCCCGATGATTCGATGACCACGGTAAAACGAACCACGCCATCGTTCCCGACGGACACGCTGGCAGGGTCCACAAAGAATTGGTTGGCGTTCGACACATTGACCTCAAAGGGAATCAATGTATTCGTCTCCGGTGCGGCGGGGAGTTTGTATTTCTCTTCCTGCCAGACTTTTTTGTCCTCTTCAGATTCCTGATAGTCGTAGCACTCGTAATATTTACGGGTATCACACTCCACAGCCGCAAAGGCAGAGTACGTCACACAGGCCGCCGTGAATAGTGCCAAACGTCGAATCACGAACTTTCCTCCACACCCGGTGTTGCGATCACCGGCGCCGATGGCGCATGCGCATTGTGCGTTGAAGTCATCTTCGCCGGCGGCGCACGGCGCCCACGGCGACCCAGCGCCGGATGACGCAGTCGGTCGGCATTCAAGAAGGGCTCAAGTTCGGCCAGC
The DNA here is from genome assembly GCA_018883385.1 of Rhodocyclaceae bacterium. Classification (GTDB taxonomy): domain Bacteria; phylum Pseudomonadota; class Gammaproteobacteria; order Burkholderiales; family Rhodocyclaceae; genus Fluviibacter. The sequence goes on from VEQD01000004.1 coordinate 34,577, forward strand.
GCCAACTTGTAGACATCGCGTTTGAATTCGACGACAGTCTCCAGCGGCACCCAGTACTGGCTCCAACGCCAGGCATCAAATTCCGGATGCGTGGTGGCCCGCAACTGGACGTGATGATCCCCGCCGGTCAACCGGAGGAGATACCAGATCTGTTTCTGGCCTTTATAGTTACCGCGCCATTCCCGGCGAACCCATTGCTCCGGCACTTCATAGCGCAACCATTCTTTGGTGCGGCCAAGAATGACGACGTGCTCGGGCGCCAGACCCACCTCTTCCTGCAACTCACGAAACATGGCGTCTTCCGGCGATTCACCACGCTTGATGCCACCCTGTGGAAACTGCCAGGCGTGTTCCCGAACACGCTTACCCCAGAAGACCTGATTCCGTGCATTACAGAGAATGATGCCGACGTTGGGCCGATAGCCTTCACGATCTAGCATAAATCACCTGCGTTAATTTGAAATTGCCTTGATTCTGGCACATCCGCCCCACAGACGAAAGCCGGGTTCCGCTAGAATGCGGGTTTTCGCCCAATTCTGCGGCCGTCCGGCTGCCCGTGGCGTCTCATTGCTCCTAGGTTCTCCGTTATGCGTTCTTCCCAGTTTCTGATCACCACCCTCAAGGAAGCCCCAGCCGACGCCGAGGTGATTAGCCAAAAGTTGATGCTGCGGGCGGGCTTGATCCGTCGCCTGGCCTCTGGCGTCTACACCTGGACGCCGATGGGTCTGCGCACCCTGCGCAAGGTCGAGGCTATTGTGCGCGACGAAATGAACCGCGCCGGCGCGTTGGAAATGTTGATGCCGGCAGTGCAGCCGTTCGAACTCTGGCAGGAATCGGGTCGTGGTGAGCAATATGGTCCGGAACTGCTGCGCTTCAAAGATCGCCACCAGCGCGATTTCGTCATCGGCCCGACACACGAAGAAGTGGTCACCGATTTCGTGCGCAAGGAAATCAAGAGTTACCGCCAGCTGCCGATTCATCTGTACCAGATCCAGACCAAGTTCCGCGACGAGATCCGCCCGCGCTTTGGCGTGATGCGCGGCCGTGAATTCCTGATGAAGGATGGTTACTCCTTCCACACCAGCTTCGAAGACCTGCAACGCGAATACCGCGTGATGTACGACACTTACAGCCGCATCTTCACGCGCCTGGGCCTGCGCTTCCGCGCCGTGGCCGCCGATACCGGCTCGATCGGCGGCACGGGTTCGCACGAATTCCACGTCCTGGCCGACTCGGGCGAGGACGATATCGCCTTCTGCCCGACCTCTGACTTTGCCGCCAACGTCGAGCTGGCCGAAGCGCTGGCGCCTACGATTGCTCGCCCAGCGGCTGGCGCACCCTTGACACCCGTTGCCACCCCCAAAAAATCTCGCTGCGAAGACGTTGCCCAGGCACTCAATATCCCTCTCGCGGGCCTCGTCAAAACGCTGGCCATCGTGCCCGAATTGCCCGAGGGCGCATCTAACGCTCAGGCTGGACTGGTATTGCTACTCCTGCGTGGCGATCACGAACTCAACGAAATTAAAGCTGGCAAACTCGACGGGATCGGCGCCTTCCGCTTTGCCCGTGAAGACGAAGTCAAAGAGGCGCTCGGCTGCATCCCCGGTTTTATCGGGCCGGTCGGTATCAAACCGGGTATCCGCGTCATCGCGGACCGGTCGGTCACCGTCATGGCCGACTTTGCCTGTGGCGCCAATCAATATGACACGCATCTCACCGGCGTGAACTTTGGGCGCGACCTCCCAGAACCGGAAATTGCCGACCTTCGCAACGTGGTGACCGGCGACCCGTCGCCGGACGGCCAAGGCGTGCTGGAAATCGTGCGTGGCATCGAGGTGGGCCACATCTTCCAGTTACGCACCAAATATGCCGAGGCACTGGATTGCACCTTCCTCAATGAGCAAGGCAAGACCGAGGTGATGGAAATGGGATGCTACGGCATCGGCGTCACCCGTATCGTTGGTTCGGCCATTGAGCAGAATCACGATGACAAGGGGATCGCCTTCCCGGCCGCCATCGCACCGTTTACCGTGGCGATCGTGCCGATGGGTTATCACAAGTCACCGGCGATTCAGCAGGCCGCCAGCGAACTTTACGAAGAACTGATCGCTGCCGGTTTTGATGTATTGCTCGACGATCGCAACGAACGGCCAGGCGTGATGTTTGCTGACATGGAATTGATCGGTATCCCGCAGCGCGTGGTCGTTGGCGAGAAAGGCCTGGCCGCTGGCCAGATCGAGGTCAAAGGCCGCCGTGACGCCGAAGCGACGATGATTGATCGCGCTGGGGTGGTGGACTATCTGCGCAAGGCCTTAGCCCAGTAACCAGAAGACCCATAAACCGTCACGAGCTGATTCAAGGCAAGGCACCCGGAGCAGCGTAGTCGGTTTAGAACGGCATCTTGCCGCCAAACATTGCTTTGGCACCCCGCATCGCCTTCATCATGCCCCCCTTGCCTTTGAACATGCCGCCAAACTGTTTCATCATTTTCTGCGTTTGTTCGAACTGATTCAACAAGCGGTTCACGTCTTGCACCTGGACACCGGCACCCGTCGCAATACGACGTTTGCGGCTGGCCTTGATCAGTTCCGGATTGCTTCGCTCGGTCGGCGTCATACTGTCGATAATGCCCTGGATCTGGCGCGCCATTTTGTCATCGCTACCCGTAGGCATTTTGGCAGCCGCTTCGGCAAACTTGGCCGGCAACTTATCCATTAGGGCCGACATCCCCCCCATCTGACGCATTTGCGCCACCTGAGACCTGAAGTCGTTGAGATCAAATCCTTTGCCAGACTTGATCTTTTGCGCCATCGCCGCGGCCTGATCCATATCGACCTGCTGCGATGCCGCTTCGACCAGCGACAAAATGTCGCCCATGCCGAGGATGCGAGAGGCCATCCGATCCGGATAGAACGGCTCCAGGCCGTCGAGTTTTTCGGCGACACCAACAAACTTGATCGGTTTACCGGTCACCGCACGCACGGACAATGCCGCACCACCTCGAGCATCGCCATCCAGCTTGGTCAGTACCACCCCGGTCAGCGGCAGAGTCTCGTTGAAGGCCTTGGCGGTATTCACCGCATCCTGGCCTAGCATGGCGTCAACCACGAACAACGTTTCAATGGGATTCAACTGTGCGTGCAGCGCCTTGATCTCTTCCATCATGGCCTGATCAATCGCCAAGCGGCCGGCCGTATCGACGATCAACACCTCTGCGTGATGCTTGCGGGCCCAATCCACGGCCGCCGCCGCGATGTCTGCCGGCTTCTGATCAGGTGCCGATGGAAAGAATTCGGCGCCAACCTGGCCGGCCACGTGCTTGAGCTGTTCGATCGCCGCCGGACGATACACGTCGCAGGAAACAACCATCACCTTCTTTTTGTGGTGCTGTTTGAGCCAACGCGCCAACTTGCCGACCGTGGTGGTTTTACCGGCACCCTGCAAACCAGCCATCAGAATAATCGCTGGCGGTTGCTGGTTCAGCGCCAAGGGGACTTGCGCCTCACCCATGAGTTGCTTTAACTGCTCATGCACCACCCCCACAAACGCCTGGCCAGGCGTCAGCGATCCGACCACTGCTTCACCCAGCGCCTTCTCCTTGACCTGGGCTATGAAATCTTTCACGACGGGCAACGCCACATCCGCTTCAAGCAATGCCATACGGACTTCGCGTAGCGCATCGCCAATATTGGCCTCGGTCATGCGGGCTTCGCCGCGCATGGTTTTCATTACTCGGCTAAGCCGTTGGGTCAGGTTTTCAAGCATGGGTCTCGAGATTCGCCTTGAATATTCGTCCAGCCCCCGTGTTATAAATGGGGCTATGTCCCCGATTGTATCCCTTCCTTTTCTATTTCCCGTCTCTCTGGCCAGTCTGCTGACTGTCGTCGCGGCCATGGCCTATGGCTTTCTGAGCTGGCAGGTGCTGAGACAGGTCGCGACCCAATCGGGCACGCGCCTGGCTCAGGCCACACTGGGCGCCAGTAGAAAACAAGATACCGCGCCAACCGCTGGTGTTGGGCCGGCCTTGCTTGGTTTTGCCCTGGCGACCCATGCCGGCGGCCTCTACTTCGATATGTTCGGCGGCGGTACCGTTCGCTTTTCCTTCGCGCTGGCGATCTCGGTCATTCTCTGGCTGGCCGTGGTGCTGCATGGTTTCGAAGGCCTCGCCCACCGGCAACGTGGTTTGCTGGCGCTGATTCTGCCGACCACGACTGCCGGCGTGCTGCTCCCGCTGGTCTTTCCGGTCGACCACCCACTGGTACACATTGATTCGCTGTTATTCCGTGTGCACTTCATTCTGGCGATGCTGGCTTACGGCGTCTTTCTAATTGCAACTTTGCAGGCATGCCTACTGTGGGTTGCCGAGCGTGATCTGCACCACCCGGAGCGCCTTGCTGCCGAGCGCCGTTTCCCACCGCTGCTCCGCATGGAAAATCTGCTATTCCGGATGCTGGCCATCGCATTTCTCCTCCTAACCGCCTCACTTGCCACCGGCCTGCTGGTATCAGAGCAGTTTTACGGCCAGTGGATTCGCGGTGATCACAAGACCATCTTTGCCTTCCTTTCGTGGCTCATTTTCGGCGGCCTGCTGCTTGGCCGTCACTTACGCGGTTGGCGCGGTCGCAAAGCCACTGGCTGGACCATTGCCGGATTCGTTTCGTTGCTCCTCGCCTACGTGGGCAGCCGGTTCGTACTGGAAGTATTGCTCGACCGCAGCCTATGAGTGCGCTGGCCCGCGCGTTGATCGATAGCGGGCGGGTTTCAGCCGGCGAATTGGCACGGTGCCAAGCGCGGTGCGCCCAGAGAGGGACCAGCCTGCCCTTTGAGCTGATTCAGGGGGGTTCCATCGGTAGCGATGCGCTCACTCATTTTATTGCCGAGACCTTCGGCTTTAGCCGTTGTGATGCTTTTCAGCTGGACGCGACACCATTGATCCATGGGTTACCACCAACCCTGTATCAGGATCCACGCTATCTGCCTCTTGCCCAGAACGGTCAACAACTGCTGCTGGCGATGGCAGACCCAACGGATGATGCGTTGATTAATCTTGCACGCTTTCAATCTGGTCTGGCTATTGAACCCTTGGTAGCTGATAGTCAACTATTGGCAGCAACCGTTGAACGCTTGAAGACCTTGCCCCAGGGCCCCAGCAGCGATGCGGCCAAACCCGCACCCGCCACAGAAACCGGCGCGGTCGATGACGCACCGGCGGTCAAGTTTTTACAACAGATCCTCTCTGAAGCGGTCGAACGTGACGCCTCGGATGTGCACTTTGAACCTTTTGAGGCCAACTACCGGATCCGGTTTCGCATCGATGGCCTCCTTCAGGAAGCCGAGACGCCACCCCCCGAAATCCGCGCTATGCTGGCATCGCGTTTAAAGGTGCTATCGCGACTGAACATTGCCGAAAAACGGCTGCCGCAGGATGGCCAGATGCGAATCGATACGGATCAGGGTAAACCGGTCGATTTCCGGATCAGCACCATGCCGACCCTCTATGGGGAAAAGATTGTGCTGCGCATCCTGGATCGACAGAACGCTCGGCGCAGTATCGACCAGCTGGGCATGAGCGAGACCCAACGCGCCCAGCTGCTACAAGCCATTCGTCAACCCAGCGGCATGATTCTGGTGACGGGGCCAACAGGCTCAGGCAAAACCGTCTCGCTGTATGCGTGTCTGAATGAACTCAATCAGACTGGCGTCAATATTTCAACCGCCGAAGATCCGGTAGAGATTCCTGTAACCGGCATCAATCAGGTGAACATCGACGAACGAACTGGCCTGACCTTCGCTGTGGCGTTACGGGCGTTCATGCGGCAAGACCCCGACATCCTGATGATCGGTGAAATCCGCGATTTCGAAACCGCCGATACCGCGGTCAAAGCGGCACAAACTGGCCACCTACTCCTTTCGACGCTGCATACGCGTTCGGCACCCGCCAGCCTGGAACGTTTGCGGCAGCTGGGTCTGCCCGCATTTAATGTCGCGGGCAGCGTCCTGCTGATCGTTGCTCAGCGCCTGGTGCGCAGGCTGTGTGATTGCAAGACCGCGGAGACCACCATCGACGAGACAGCGCTGAGCGCTGCCGGATTCAGCAATGACGATTTAGAAGCCCGCGGCAAAAATATCTGGCAACTGTATCGCCCGGTCGGCTGCAAAAAATGTGGGCAGACTGGCTACAAAGGTCGATTGGGGCTGTTCGAGGTACTCCCCGTCAGCCATGACATGCAACGCATCATTCTGGCCAATGGCAGCACACTGGATATGGCGGCACAAGCCAGGAAAGAAGGTCTGATGGATCTGCGCCAGGCCGGACTGGCGAAAGTCATGGCGGGCGAGACATCGCTTGACGAAGTGCTTGCGGCGACGGACCCCTGGTAATGCAATGGCCAATCAGCACGCACCAGTGAGATCCTCACGATTCAAATGGTCGGGCATCGGCACGAATGGCGCCACGCTATCCGGCGAGCTGGTCGCATCGAGTGAGGTACGCGCCCGCATGGCACTTCGCCAACAGGGGATTACACCCACGCGAGTCGACCGGAGCCGGCGCCGAGCAACCCGTCTGCCCGCCAAGACGGTGGCCTTTCTGCTGCGGCAACTGGCCACACTGATCCGCTCTGGCGTGCCGATCCTGTCTGCCTTCGATATCATCGCCCGCAGCCAGGAACGGCCGGAGGCCACCCAGCTCTTATTACAGATCCGCACGGATCTGCAAACCGGTGCGTCGTTGGCCACAGCGCTGACACGCCACCCTGCCAATTTTGATGAACTCACCTGCACGCTGGTTGCCGCTGGGGAGCAATCGGGCCTGCTCGATGTGATGCTGGGGCGCATCGCCGATTACCAGGAAAAAATGTTGGCGATTCGCAGCAAATTACGCAGTGCACTCGTCTACCCCGTCGCCATCCTGTCGGTGGCCATGATCGTGACGGTACTGATGCTGGTGTATGTCGTACCCGCTTTTGAGAACACATTCCGTAGTTTCGGTGCGGCATTGCCGCTACCGACACGCATCATTATCGATGCATCCGCAGCGCTGCGTGATTACGGGCTCATCCTCGCGCTGTTGTGCTCGTTCATTGCTGCTGGTCTTGTTCACCAATGGCGCAACAACAAGGATTGGCAGGAGGCGACCGATCGTTGGCTATTGCGACTGCCCGTGTTGGGTTCACTGCTCCATCGCGCCGCGTTGGCCCGTTGGAGCCGGACCCTTGCCAGTCTTTATGGGGCCGGCATTCCGTTGTTGGAGTCACTCACTCCGGCGGGCAACGCCACTGGAAACCATGTATTCCGGCTGGCCAGCCAGGTGCTGCGCCAAAAAGTCAGTGAGGGCGACAACCTCTCACGCGCACTCTCACGGCAAACCGTCTTCTCCCCGCTCCTGGTTCAAATGGTGGGGATCGGCGAGGAATCAGGAACGCTGGACGAAATGCTCAATAAAGTCGCCGATATCTACGACCGGGAAGTGGATGAGGCCGTCACCCAACTGGGCACCCTGATGGAGCCACTGCTCATGGTCGTCCTTGGCGGCATCATTGGTGGCCTGGTGATTGCCATGTACTTGCCGATCTTCCAGCTGGGCTCAGTCCTCTAGGGATCGTCGGAGGCTACCCCCTCAAGACCGACCCGGCGCGCCCAGATTCGCCTGACGTCCGCTATAATCAAGGGTTTGACAAATTCGCTCAAGCGACAACCCATCCCTAACCCATCGTGAAACGCTACTTCATCACCGGACTGCTTATCTGGGCCCCACTCGGCATTACGATCTGGGTGTTGTCGTTCATTCTGGGCATGATGGATCAGTCGATCATGTTGCTGCCCACCGAATGGCAGCCACGCAATCACCTGGGCTTTCACATCCCCGGTCTGGGCGCCCTGATGACCCTGCTGATTGTGTTCCTCACGGGGCTGCTCACAGCCAACTTCATCGGCCAACGTCTGGTGCGCTGGTGGGAAGCGTTGCTGCATCGTATCCCGGTCGTGCGTTCGGTCTATCAGAGCGTCAAGCAGATTTCAGATACCGTTTTTTCGCCGTCTGGTCAGGCTTTCCGCCAGGCCGTCTTGCTGCAATATCCGCGCCAAGGTAGCTGGACAATCGGATTCCTGACGGGCAAACCCGGGGGTGAAATTGCCGATTATCTGAGCGGCGAGATGGTCAGCCTGTATGTGCCCACGACCCCCAATCCGACCTCGGGATTCTTCCTGATGGTGCCCAAAGCCGATGTCATTGAACTCGATATGTCGGTAGAAGATGCGCTCAAGTACCTCATCTCGATGGGTGTCGTGGCGCCCGCTGCCCTGCCGGTCAGAACCCCGGACACCATTTCCGCAGAAACGACCCGCAAACAAGCCGACACCTACGCCGGCGACTGATTTCCACCCTAAAGAAAAGCAAGCACTCCCATGCGTACTCATTACTGCAGCGACCTTAACCCAACGCTCAATGAGCAGATCGTTACCCTTTGTGGCTGGGCGCATCGTCGCCGCGACCATGGTGGCGTGATCTTCATTGATCTGCGCGACCGTAGCGGCTTGGCACAGGTGGTCTGCGACCCGGATCGCCCGGAGATGTTTCAGATCGCAGAATCAGTCCGCGGCGAGTTCTGCCTGAAGATCACCGGCAAGGTACGCCCACGTCCGGCCGGCACCGAAAACACGACCCTGGCCTCCGGCGGCATCGAGGTGCTGTGTCACGACATCGAAGTGCTTAACCCCTCGGTGACGCCACCGTTTCAGGTGGATGAGGAGCATCTGTCGGAAACGGTACGCCTCACCCATCGCGTGATGGATCTGCGCCGTCCAGCGATGCAGAAAAATCTGCAACTGCGTTATCGTGTGGCTCGAGCGTTCCGCCGCTACCTCGATGATCATGGTTTCATCGACATCGAAACCCCGATGCTCACCAAATCGACGCCGGAAGGCGCCCGTGACTATCTGGTGCCATCACGGGTTCATGACGGCCAGTTCTTCGCACTGCCGCAGTCGCCGCAGCTCTTTAAGCAACTCCTCATGGTGGCCGGCTTCGACCGCTACTATCAGATCGTCAAGTGCTTCCGCGACGAAGATCTGCGAGCCGATCGCCAACCCGAATTCACCCAGGTCGATATCGAAACCTCGTTCCTCAGCGAAGAGGAGATCATGGTGCTGATGGAAGGCCTGATTCGCTACGTCTTCAAGGACGCGCTGGATGTCGAACTGCCCAACCCGTTCCCGCGCATGGCCTATGCCGAAGCGATGGCGCGCTTTGGTTCGGACAAACCCGACATGCGTGTGACGCTGGAGCTGACCGATGTCACCGATGCCGTCGCTGATGTGGCCTTCAAGGTATTCAGTGGCCCGGCCACGTCCGGCGGCCGCGTTGCGGCCATGCGCATCCCGGGTGGTGCTTCACTAACCCGAGGTGAGATTGACGAATACACCAAGTTCGTTGGCATCTATGGTGCCAAGGGTCTGGCCTACATCAAGGTCAACGATGCGTCACAGCCTAACGAAACCGGCCTGCAATCACCGATCGTGAAGAACCTGCACGAGACGGCACTCAAAACCATTCTGGAGCGCACCGGCGCCAAGAGCGGTGACCTGATCTTCTTTGGTGCTGACACGACCAAGGTCGTGAACGATGCGTTGGGCGCCCTGCGCGTCAAGATCGGCCACGAAAAGAACTTCATGAATGGCACTGTCTGGGCGCCGATCTGGATCGTCGACTTCCCGATGTTCGAGTACGACGACGATGACAAACGCTGGAATGCCTGCCACCACCCGTTCACGAGTCCGAAAGATGACCACATCGAACTTCTCACCACGGATCCGGGCAACTGCCTGGCCAAGGCCTACGACATTGCGCTCAACGGCTGGGAAATTGGTGGTGGCTCGGTGCGTATTCATCGTGCTGACGTCCAGGAGAAAGTCTTTAATGCGCTGGGCATTGGGGAAGAAGAACAAAAACTCAAATTCGGCTTCCTGCTCGATGCGCTGAAATATGGCGCACCACCGCATGGCGGTCTGGCCTTCGGTCTGGACCGTATCGTGACGATGATGACCGGTGCCGAATCGATCCGTGACGTGATTGCTTTCCCGAAAACACAACGTGCCCAGTGTCTACTGACTGATGCACCGTCCCCGGTCGACGAGAAGCAGCTGCGCGAACTGCACATCCGGCTGCGCCAGCCCGCGGTGCAGCCGACAGCGGCCGACACCAGGACGCCCGGCTAAGCGCCAGAAGTTTTCGAGCACACATAACCCGTGAACCCGGCTGCCTTTGCCCGCCTGCTCGCCGACCATGAGCGGGCAGGCGTTTATCATCTGACGCCGGGAGGCATGACGGTACTGGCAGAAGCCTGCAAACAAGCGGATCTGCAGCTGATCGTCGTCGCGTTGGCCGAAACGCCGCGCATGGCTGACGCCATGGCGCTCCTCACCAAAGCCACGGCCTGCCCGGCGCACGAAGCAGCGCACCTCGACGATCTTGCCGAAATGCTGTGTGATTTTTCCTGGTTGCCGGCCAATGGCTACGTGATTCTGGTTGAAGACGCCGACAACCTAATCGCCTCGGATCCGACAGGTGTCCAAAAACTGCTTGATGCCTTCCAGGCGGCAAGCAATTACTGGCAGGAACAGGAAACCCCCTTCTGGGCATTTATCGGGTTACGGGGCGACGGTATTGCCCTCTTACCCATGATTGGTTGAATCGATGTCAGCCGGCTTCAAGCGCCCCGAATCGGTACTCGTGGTTATCCATACGCCGGACCTGCAAATCCTATTGCTGGAGCGCGCCAAACACCCGGGCTACTGGCAATCGGTGACAGGCAGCCGCGAGGATGGTGAGCTTTTTCTCGACACCGCCATCCGCGAGGTGCGTGAAGAAACGGGTCTACAGATTCATCCTGAACAGCTGCGTATCTGGCCGGGTGAAAATATCTACACCATCATGCCGGAATGGCGCCACCGGTACGCACCCGATGTGACGCATAATCGCGAACGCGTCTTCTCTCTCTGCCTACCCACGATGTGCAACATCAATACAGCCCCTGACGAGCATCGTGCTTGGCGCTGGCTGCCCTGCGAGGAGGCTGCTACGGCCTGCTTTTCGGCCAGCAATCGTGAGGCAATTCTTGCCCTCAACGCCCTGCCGCCCTTCATCGCTCAGTGACACCGCTTTGCGATCCCCTGTGGGCTCGCTACAATCGTCGCTTACCGACCGCCTTCCAGACCGACGGAACCCTTATGCCCATTGCTCAAATTCCTGAAAACACCGCGCTTGAAGCTCAGGTGCTCTCTGAAGCGCTGCCGTTCCTCAAGCGTTTTCATGGCAAAACCATCGTTGTGAAATACGGTGGTAACGCCATGACCGAAGAGCGGCTGAAACAATCGTTTGCCAATGACGTGGTCTTGCTCAAACTGGTTGGTCTGAACCCAGTCGTGGTCCATGGCGGTGGTCCGCAGATTGAACACATGCTGACGCAGGTCGGCAAAAAGGGCGAGTTCATCCAGGGCATGCGCGTCACCGATGCCGAAACGATGCGCATTGTCGAAATGGTGCTCGGTGGCGAAGTGAACAAGGATATCGTCGGCCTCATCAACCAAAATGGTGGTCACGCCGTGGGGCTGACAGGCAAGGATGCCGGCCTGATTCGCGCCAAAAAACTCCTACTGCCAAAACAGGGCAATCCGAGTGAGCTGCTCGATATTGGCCTGGTCGGCGACATTCAGCAGATCGACCCCTCGATCGTGCACCACTTGGTGTCTGGCGCGTTCATTCCGGTCATTGCCCCCATTGGCTTTGGTCCGGACGGCGAAACCTACAACATTAACGCCGATGTCGTCGCCGGCAAGATGGCTGAAGTGCTCGGCGCCGAGAAGCTGGTGCTACTGACCAACACCCCGGGCGTGCTCGACAAGGACGGCAACCTGGTGACAGGCCTGACTCCGCGCGATATCGACAACATGGTGGCGGACGGCACGCTCTCCGGTGGCATGTTGCCAAAGATCTCGTCGGCACTGGACGCCGCCCGCAACGGTGTGAAAGGGGTGCATATCATCGATGGTCGCGTGCCTCATGCACTCTTGCTGGAAATCCTGACGCAACATGGCGTCGGGACGATGATCAAGTCGAGCTGATGCGCTCGCGGCGTGCTCCGGTCTGGGTATTTGATCTCGACGACACCCTGCACCACGCAACCCCGCACATCTTTCCGCACATTAACCATGCCATGACGGCGTATATCGAGCGCCACCTGGCGCTCGATCATCAGGCGGCCACGCAACTGCGTCAGCATTACTGGCAACGTTATGGGGCAACCCTGCTCGGACTGATCCGCCATCATGGCGTCGATCCGTATCACTTTCTGGCAGAAACGCACAATTTCGACGACCTGGGGTCGCTGATCATCACGGCGCCGGCATTGCTGCATACGCTAAAAAACCTGCCTGGGCGCCGCATCATCTATTCCAATGCGCCGCGCCCCTACACAGAGCATGTGCTGCGGCTCACCGGGCTCGCACCGTTATTTGACGCCGTCTATACGGTTGAGTCATTCGGGTTTCAGCCCAAACCACTTCGCACCGGTTTCCTCAAACTACTGCGCCGTGAACAGGTACACGCCGGTGCGTGCATTATGGTCGAAGACAGCCTGGTGAATCTGGTCATGGCGAAACGCCTGGGCATGCACACCTTGTGGGTGACGCGTGCGCTGCGCAATAGCCCGTGGGTCGACCACAAGCTGCGCAACATTACCGATCTACGCTATTTGCGGGACTGGAGCCAACGCGCCACTTGCGGCGCGAAGTAAGTCAGAATCATGTCGGCACCGGCACGTTTGAACGCCAACAGACTTTCCATCACAACCTTCTGCTCATCGAGCCAGCCGTTTTGAGCGGCGGCTTTAAGCATCGCATACTCACCGCTGACCTGATACACCGCCGTTGGGCGCGCGAATGTCTCTTTGATCCGACGCACAATGTCCAGATAAGGCATGCCCGGTTTGATCATCACGATGTCCGCACCTTCGGCCAAATCCAGCGCAACTTCGTGCAGCGCCTCATCGGTGTTTGCCGGATCCATCTGATAGGTCATTTTGTCGCTCTTGCCCAGTTGACCGGCAGAACCAACCGCGTCGCGGAAAGGGCCGTAAAAAGCCGAAGCGTATTTGGCGCTGTACGCCATGATGCGCGTGTTGACGTGACCCGCCGACTCCAGCGCGGCACGAATCCGACCGATGCGGCCATCCATCATGTCTGACGGCGCCACCATGTCGACACCCGCGGCGGCCTGCACGGTCGCCTGACGCACGAGCATGTCGAGCGTGACATCGTTCAACACATAACCGTGATCGTCGATGATGCCGTCCTGACCGTGTGAGGTATACGGATCCAGCGCCACATCGGTCATGACAAGCAATGCCGGAAAGCGTGCTTTGATGGCTTTAACCACGCGCGGGACCAGGCCTTCCGGGTTGGCTGCTTCGCGACCATCCGGGGTTTTCAGGGCAAGCTCAATCACGGGGAAGAGCGCAATCGCCGGAATCCCCAGGGCAACCACGTCATCCAGGTGCGTGAGGAGCGTGTCCGGCGAATAGCGATGAATCCCCGGCATGGACGAGATAGCTTCCTGAACGCCCGCCCCTTCGCGCACGAAGACCGGGTAAATCAGATCGTCAGTGGTCAGGTGATGCTCTCGCACCAGACGGCGCGTGGCGTCATCGACGCGCACACGGCGGGGACGAACCAACGGAAAACCGGCGAGGGTATCGGAACTACGGGTCATCTTATTTACTCACTGGCAGCCGGGGAGACGGTCTCCCCATCAGAATTCGATGCGGTATTGTCGCATAGGCCCAGCCAGCCCTTGAGCACCCGTGCCGCCTCGGCCACCCCGTCGCGCTTGAGGCTTGAGAACAGTTGTACGCTGACCGGGCAACCCAGATTCGCCAAGTCCGCCTTGACCTGGCGCAACGTCTTGGTCTGCTCCTGCCGGCTCAATTTGTCCGCTTTGGAGAGCAGCACATGCACGGGACGGCCGGTGGGGGCAAACCATTCCAGCATCTGCCAATCCATTTCGGTCAGTGGCCGGCGGCTATCCATAATCACCACCAGTCCCTTGAGCGGTTCACGAGTTTGCAGATAGGGGCCAAGCAAGACATCCCACTGCTTGCGGACGTCTTCGGGGACTTTGGCAAAACCATAACCGGGCAGATCGACAAAGTAGCGGTCCGGTGCGACGGAGAAATAGTTTAGATGTTGCGTGCGCCCCGGTGTTTTAGAAACATAGGCCAAACGGGTTTTGCCGGCCAACGTATTGATCGCAGATGATTTACCCGCATTCGAGCGGCCGACAAATGCGACCTCGGCGACCGCGTCACCGGGCGTGTCGCGCAATTTAGCCACGGTGGTCAAGAACTCGGTGCGCGGAAAAGGATGCGCATGGCCGGGATCCTTGGGAGCCGGCGGGGGGGCGCTCGCCAGAACGGCAGCCCGCTCCGAGCGCTTGAGCGCCTGTTTGGGCTTGGTTGCCGCTTTTTTAGGCGGCTTTTTGATGTGGGGTTTTAAAGTTTGGGGGTCTGACACAATACGCCTCGTTGATGTTGTATTAGAATAACAGCCTTAACGATCAATAAGCCCTCCCGCTTCGGAGGGATTGCTAACCGTCCTGTTTGGAGTGTGGAGATGATCCGAGCTATCGCATTCGCCCTGATGTGCTCTGTCAGCGCCCTGGCTATCGCCCAGGAATCTAAGCCCGTAGCGCCCCCCGCCGCCGCGACCGATGCACCGGCCATTGCTAAAAATGTGTGTGCCGCGTGTCATGGAGTTGATGGCAACAGCGCCATTCCTGCCAATCCGAACCTGGCCGGTCAACACGCCAGCTACCTCGTCAAGCAACTAAAGAATTTCAAGACCTCACCAGATGGTAAGCCCCCCCTGCGTCAGAATGCGGTGATGAACGGCATGGCTGCGCCGCTGACCGATGACGACATCAAGACACTGGCCGCCTACTTCTCCAAGCAAACGCTGACGCCGGCAGTCGCCAAGGACGAAAAGCTCGCCGTCGAAGGTCGCAAGCTGTGGCGCGCCGGTGATGCCAAGAAGGGTATCCCCGCATGTGCCGGTTGTCATGGTGTCGCTGGTGCCGGCCTACCAGCCCAATACCCGGCGCTGGCGGGTCAGCATCCGGATTACACCATCTCCCAGCTGCAGCAATTCCGTGATGGCGTTCGTGCCAACGATCCGGAAGCCATGATGCGCACCATCGCCGCCAAAATGACCGACAAGCAGATGTCCGCGGTCGCCGAGTATGCGGCCGGTTTGCGCCAGTAATCGTTTCGCCCGTTTCAAAAAAAGGCAGCCGGTCGGCTGCCTTTTTTACTGCGCCTGGAGTAGCGCTAACTCGGCCGCATCAAAACCTGCAGCCAGACGCGCCGCGGCGTTGAGGGGCGGGCGGGGCCAGGGTGCCTCATAACGCTTGATCAGGCCACGATACGTTTCGGCAACCGGCAGGTGTTGTTGTGCACACAGGCGGCGGAACCAGCGATCGCCAAGTGCGACATGACGCACTTCATCTCGGGCGATCACCGACAACGCACGCAGCGAAGGCTTGTCACCAACGCCCTGAAACCCTCGGAAAATCGGCGGCATTGCATCCAGTCCGCGCGCTTCCATCAGGCGCGGCACCAGCGCCATGCGTACCAACACATTGTCAGCCGTTTCCTCGGCCAATTGCCACAAGCCGGCATGCGCCGGCAGGTCGCCGTAGTTCGTGCCGAGCGCCTGCATCAGTTCGGCCACCAGACTAAAGTGATACGCCTCTTCAATTGCAACGCCCAGCCAGTCCCGGACAAATAACGCACCGAGTGCATGAAAGCGCCACGCGGCATCGAGCGCGAGATTGATCGCATTGAATTCGATATGCGCGATCGCATGCAGTAGCGCAGCCCGACCGGCCGGATCGATGGCGCGCCGTTGTGGCAAATCAGCGGGGGGCACACAGATCGGTTGCTTCGGGCGTCCAATCTCGGCGCATGACGGCGCTGCACCCAAAACGAGCGCTTCAGAATCTGCCAGCGACAAATAGCAGGGGATCAGCGCGTCGAGGGCGGCGCATTTATCGGCCACCGTCGTTGCCGCCCATGCCGTCTGCAGGCGTTCCTGCAAGCCTTGCAACATGCGCTCAGACCTGTCGTGGCGATTGGCCGGGGCGCGGCATGAAATTCACCACGGCGCGACCATCTTCATGCTGGCGCGGTGCCATCTTCCAGGCGTGTCCTTGCACAAGTTCAAAGGTGAGCGGGTAACGCCCCTGATCATCTCGCTGCCAATGCGCAAACACCTGGTGCCAGAACTGTTTGGTTGTTAGGCCGCCCGCACTCATGGCATGGGCGGAGACCGATCCTGCGCGCTGTAATTCCTGAAGCGCTTGCCAGGGATCGGCGTAGGTTAGTGTCAATGTTTCCATATCCATCACTGGATCAGAGAACCCGGCATGCACCAACATGTCCCCCACATCATGCATATCGGCGAAGTCGTGAATGCGCGGCAGACTTCCGACGACACCGATCGCATGACGCAATTGCTTCAGCGTATCCGGGCCGAACGTGCTGAACATCAGTAATCCGCCCACGCCGAGTGCGCGGTTGAACTCCTTAAACACGTCAGGCAGGTGGTTCAACCAGTGTATAGCGGCATTGGACCAGATGAGATCCATGCTCTGTCCTGCGACCGGGAGTTGCCCCATATTGGCTGCGATACGTGCAGACTGCGAGCGACGCCCGGCATGAAATAAGCGGCGCATAAACCCCAACGCGGCCTGCTCGGTGGACTGGCCCTGGCGCAGCATCGATAGGCTCTGATCAACCCCAAGCCAGGCGGCGTCCGGATACCGCTTTTGTAAACTCAGGCGATCGGCGCCAAGTGCACAACCTGCATCAAGTATCCGGGTCGGCGCAATGCGCACCATCGCCAGGCGCTCATCCATCCGGCGCGCCATCTCACGATAAAGAAAATCATTGGTGGCAAAGGCTGGCGCCACACGGTCAAAGGCACGACGAATTTTCTCGCCCCAACGGTCCTGACGGAGTCGGGGCGCCGTGCCGGACATCAGATGCCTTTCAGCCCCAAGGTCGCAAACAGCTTCTGGTCACGCGATGTATCGGGGTTACCGGTTGTCAGCAATTGTTCGCCATAAAAAATCGAGTTGGCACCGGCAAAGAAACACAAGGCCTGCAGTTCATCCGACATTTCCTGACGACCCGCCGATAGGCGTACCCAAGAGGTAGGCATCGTGATGCGTGCAGCGGCGATCATGCGGACGAACTCGATACCATCAACCGGGTCGACCCCCGCCATGGGGGTGCCGGGGATTGGCACCAGGTTATTGATAGGCACCGAATCGGGCACTGGATCAAGATTGGCCAGTTGCGCAATCAGCGCTGCCCGGTTCTTACGATTCTCGCCCATGCCAACGATACCGCCCGAGCACACATGAATGCCCGCCTTGCGCACGCGATCCAGCGTGTCCAGACGATCGTCATGCGTGTGTGTGCTGATCACTTCACTGTAGTAGGCCGAATCGGTATCGAGATTGTGGTTGTAGTAATCCAGACCGGCGGTGGCCAACTTCTCAGCCTGTCCTGGCTTGAGCATCCCGAGCGTCACGCAGGTTTCCAGTCCCAACGCTTTCACCGACTGAACCATATCGACCACCTGATCAAGATCCTTGTCTTTCGGACCACGCCAGGCCGCACCCATGCAAAAACGTGAGGAACCCGCATCCTTGGCAGCCTTGGCAGCGGTGATGACATCTTCTTTGGACATCAGTGCTTCGCGACCGACGTCTGTGTCATAACGCGCAGACTGCGAGCAGTAACCACAATCTTCGGAACAGCCACCCGTCTTGATCGATAGTAGCGTCGAGCGCTGTACGCCGTTCTCATCAAAATGCTCGGCGTGGATCGCATGCGCTTTGGCCAGCAACGACATGAAGGGCATCTCAATCAGTTCCAAGACGGCTTCAGTCGACCAGCGGCCGTTACCCGTTGCCAGCGGTGCGCTATTCTTTGGTCGGGGCCGCACAAAATTCAGGGGGATGGTCTCTGTTTGCATTCGATTCCTCGCTCTTGGCGGCAAAGTTAGTGGCCAAGCACGTCATAAAGGCATAATTATGCCCGAAGCCATCCAGAACGCCCATGACCCCATCGCTCCCTCAACCCAGCCTCGCCCAACGCCTCACCACCTGGTGTCGAGCGCGGTTGGTTCGTCCTGCGACGGACGTGCTGCTGGCGCAATCCTGTGCACTCTGCCAACTGCCAAGCCACGCGACACCCGTGTGTGCGGCCTGCGCCCAGGATCTCCCCCGCTTGACGCCTACCCGTTGCGCCCAATGCGCCCTCCCCCTGAGCTCGGATCAAAGCACCTGCCCGGATTGCGCCCGGCAGCGACCAAACTTTGACGCGACCTATGCCGTCTGGGCCTATGACTTTCCGATCGATCGTCTGATCCGGGATTTCAAATATGGCCACCACCTTTACCTGGGCGGCTTCTTTGCCGAACATTTGGCTCACGCAGTTGAAGCGGGTTTGATGGCATCCGGCCAAGCCCGGCCCGAGCTCATCGTACCGATGCCGCTGCACCCGAACCGTCTGCGCACCCGCGGTTTTAACCAAGCCGCAGAAATCGCCCGCCACCTTGCTAAAGAACTCGACATCCCATGCGCTTTCGATACGCTGATACGCGTACACGACACACCGCCGCAAGCGGGTCTGCATCGTGACGAACGCTGGCGAAATCTGGTGGGTGCGTTTGCTTGCCCGAAACCGCTGACCGTCAAGCGCGTATTACTGGTCGATGATGTCCTCACAACGGGCGCCAGTCTCTCGGCATGCGCCGACGTTCTGCACCGCGCCGGCGCCAGCTGGGTTGATGTCGCAGCAGTTGCCCGCACACCCGATACTAGTGCACGAAAATCATGACTATGCCCATCGATCGTCGCCCGGCCATTGTGCTCGTGCACCCAGAGATCCCCCCAAATACGGGCAACCTGATACGCGTTTCCGCCGCAACGGGTTTTGAACTGCATCTGGTCAAGCCCCTAGGCTTCGATGTCGATGATCGCTCACTTCGTCGCGCCGGCCTGGACTACCATGATCAGGCCTTTCTGCATGTACACGAGAATTGGTCAGCGTGCCTACAAGCGCTCGGCCACGGTACGGACAGCACAAATCATCGAAGGCGTCTGTTTGCCATGACCACCAAAGGCAGTCGCCCCTATCATGAAGTGCAATTCCTGCCGGACGACGTGATTGTGATGGGATGTGAAACCAAGGGCTTGCCGCCGGAAATCCTGACCACATTCCCCCCAGAGCAACGTCTGCGCATTCCGATGCGCCCTGGTATTCGTAGCCTCAATCTGGCCAACTCGGCGGCGATTGTTGCCTTCGAAATCTGGCGTCAGAACGGTTTCGTCGACGCCGTTTAAGTGGTTATTCTGCGCGTTGCGCCCGGCTCATCAGTTGCGCCACGGCATCTTGCGCCTTGAGATCTCCCGCAATCACGGCAGCAACGGCCCGCGCAATCGGCATCTCGACCTGGAGTTCCTGAGAGAGACGCGCAACCTCACGCGCCGTGCCGACGCCTTCTGCCACATGACCCAACGCGGCCAATGTCTCTTCCAGCGTCTTGCCCTGCCCTAGCGCCAGACCCACCTGACGGTTGCGTGACAAATCGCCCGTGCAGGTAAGAATCAAGTCACCTAGGCCGGAAAGGCCCATCAGCGTTTCCCGATGACCCCCAAGCCGTTCACAGAGGCGACCGATTTCAGCAATGCCGCGCGTCATCAGCGCCGCACGCGCGTTGTGTCCCAGCGATAGACCATCACAAATGCCGGTGGCAATGGCCAAGACATTTTTTACCGCACCGCCGACCTCCACCCCCACCACATCGCCGGATGCATACAGACGAAGATTCGGCGTGTGCAGCCAATCGGCCAGTTGTTCGGCCAGGGCCAGATCGCGCGAACCTATTGTCACAGCTGTTGGCATATGACAAGCAACTTCCTGCGCAAAACTCGGACCCGACAAGGCGGCTGCGGCAACATCCCCCAGCACTTCGTGCACCACCTGGTGCGGCAGCAAACCGGTCTTCGGTTCGAAACCTTTGCACACCCAAACCAAAGGCGGTATCGGCCGTGTGCCATACAACGACTTGAGTGCCTGCAAGGTCACGCGCAAAGCAGCCACCGGGGTTGCCAGGATCAGCACATCGGACGAACACAGGTCAGCCAGCGCCCCGGTCGCCTTGAGCTCCGGCGGCAAGGCAACCCTCGGTAGAAACTGATGATTGATGTGCTCGCCGTTGATGCTGGCGACGACTTCTGGCTCACGCGCCCAGAGGCACACGTGATGGCGTTGCGCCCAATTCGCGGCCAATGCCGTCCCCCATGCACCAGCCGCCAATACACCGATGTTCAAACGTGTCGCGTGGTTCATGCGCGCCTCGCCCAGCGTGCCGTATTACTGAATGGTTGCGGGCGCGTCAGCGCCTGCCTCGCCTTCCGGTGACTGCGCCATAGCGTCAAAATTCACCGGTTGCAAAACGACCGGCGGGAAGCCGGCACGAACTGTGGCATCCGACACCGCCTCGCGGGCATACGGAAACAGAATGTTCGGTACGGCCGAAGCCAGAAACCCCTGCAGCGCCTCTTCCGGAATGCCCGCGATGCGAAAGATTCCGGCCTGTTGCACTTCCACCAGAAAATAGACTTTGTCAGCAGCCTTGGCGGTCACCGTCACCTGCAGCACCCCTTCAAACACGTCCGGACCGAGTTGACCAAAGGCCGTCTTGAACTGCAGGCTGACTTCCGGCGCTTGCGGCTGCAGAAACACTTCCGCTCCGCCGGGGACTTCCAGGGACATATCTTTGACGTAGAGCTTCTCGATAGCAAACATCGGCTGCGCAGGCACCTGCTGTTCGTTTACCTGCGCTTCGTTATTCTGATTGTTTTCGGCCATGACACTATCCTTATTGACTGAGGGACATCGATTAAAAATTAATTCGGATTATTTGAGCAGCGGATCCAGACCACCGGCCCGATCCAGCGCCGCCAGATCATCGAACCCACCGATATGCGTTTCACCAATGTAGATCTGGGGGACGGTTCGTCGGCCGGTGCGTGCCATCATGGCTTCGCGCTGCTCGGGCTCGAGGTCGACACGAATTTTCTCGATCTCCGTCACCCCTTTACTATTGAGCAACTGTTCGGCGCGAACGCAATAGGGGCAAACCGCGGTGGAATACATCAGCACTTTAGGCATATAGGTACCTCAATCCTCAGTCTTTGGTCGAACCACGTTTGAGCGGTAGGCCCGCTTTTTCCCAACCCTGGATACCCCCCTCAAGCTGACAGACATCCTCGAAGCCGGCTTTGCTCAATACTCGGCAGGCCGCCGCTGATCGCCGGCCGGCAGCACAAATGACCACGACCGGCTTCTTGCGATACTTTTCCAGCTTAGCTAGGCTGCTCGGTAGCGCATTGAGTGGGATGGTGATGCTGCCCTGAATGTGGCCAATTGCGAGCTCGTGCGCCTCGCGAATATCGACAAACACACCGCCTTCCCGATCCTTGATGGCAATAGCGGCCTGCGGCGAAACGGCCTTGCCGCCGGGCTGCGCCACCTGACGCACCAACAGGGCGCCGGATACCAGCATGATCACCAAAAGACCCAGATTCAGCGGCTGCAGAAAGAAATCCATGTTTTTCCCAAAAAAAGCAATAACTCGAACGGACGCGGCTAGAGTCCACGCCTCCGGCATTATAGAATAGCGAGCTTGAGCATTTATAGCGGATTAACCGGATCACGGACTTAAAACCATGAAAAAAATTGTGCTGCTGCGCCACGGCGAATCTTCCTGGAACAAAGAAAACCGTTTCACAGGCTGGACCGATGTCGATCTGACCGAAAAAGGGATCGAGGAGGCCAAGCAGGCAGGCCGCCTGATGAAGGAGGCGGGCTTTGAGTTCGACCAGGCCTACTCGTCGGTGCTCAAGCGCGCCATGCGGACCCTGTGGCTGGCACTTGAAGAAATGGATCGTCTGTGGATTCCGATTCAACGCAACTGGCGCCTGAATGAGCGTCACTATGGTGCCCTGCAGGGCTTGAATAAAGCCGAAACCGCCGCCAAGTACGGTGATGATCAAGTACTGGTCTGGCGTCGTAGCTACGACACACCACCACCGGCACTGGAATTCGACGATCCACGCCATCCGCGCTTCGACGCCCGTTATGCCGAAAAATTCTCGGGTCTCACCGAGAAAGAACTGCCAATGACCGAATGCCTGAAAGACACCGTTGCCCGCTTCGTGCCATTCTGGGAGGGCACTATTGCCCCGGCCGTCAAAGCAGGCAAGAGTGTGGTCGTGGCTGCCCATGGCAACTCGATCCGTGCCTTGGTGAAATATCTCGACAATATTTCCGACGCCGACATCGTCGAACTAAACATCCCGACCGGTATTCCGCTGGTCTATGAACTCGATGACGAAACACTGAAGCCGATCCGCAGCTACTACCTGGGCGACCAGGAAGCGGCGGCCAAGGCTGCTGCCGCCGTTGCCCAACAAGCCCAACAGAAGTAATCGCAAAGCCTTAGGATCCCGAATGGAACACTCGCCCCAAGAACCGCAAACGCCTTCGCCAGACTCTCAGTCGGTCAAGCCCGGCTGGATGCGCTCGACGGGCATTGGTCTGGTGGGTGTTGTTGCCGGAATCCTCATCGCACTGCAAATCCCCGCGTTTGCCGAAAAACCGGCACCTGCTGGCCAAACGGCCACGGGTCTGCCCATTCAGGATCTGCGCACCTTCGCCGAAGTCTTTAACGCCATCAAGCAGGGCTATGTCGAGCCGGTTGAAGACAAGAAGATGATCAGCAACGCCATTTCCGGCATGGTGACCAATCTGGATCCGCATTCGACTTACCTGGATGCCGAAGCCTTCAAGGAACTGCAGGTCGGCACCCAGGGCGAGTTTGGTGGTCTGGGTATCGAAGTGGGTATGGAAGACGGCTTCGTGAAAGTCATCGCGCCGATCGAAGATACCCCGGCCGCCCGCGCCGGCCTGAAAACCGGTGACCTGATCGTCAAGATCGGTGATACCTCGGTCAAAGGATTAACGCTCAACGAGGCCGTCAAAAAGCTGCGCGGCAAACCCAAGACGGATGTCACGCTGACCATTGCCCGGAAGGGGATGAATAAACCCCTCGTCGTGACGCTGACACGCGAAGTCATCAAGGTGCAGTCGGTCAAATTCAAAATGATTGAACCGGGCTACGGCTATATCCGGATCACCCAATTCCAGGAAAACACGACCGAGATGCTGGCCAATGCATTGAACCAGCTCTACAAGAACGGCGCGCTCAAAGGCCTGATTCTCGATCTGCGCAATGATCCGGGCGGCCTGCTCAATGGCGCCGTGGGTGTTGCCGCTGCCTTCCTGCCGGCGGACAAGCTGGTCGTGTCCACCGATGGCCGCGCACCGGATGCCAAACAGAAGTTCTACGCCAAGGCAGAAGACTATCAACGCGGTCGTGACGACGAGCTCCGCAACATCCCGGCTGGCGCCAAAACCGTGCCGATGATCGTGCTGGTCAACGGCGGTTCGGCTTCCGCCTCGGAAATCGTCGCTGGTGCCCTGCAAGATTACAAGCGGGCGACCATTATCGGCACCCGCACCTTTGGCAAAGGCTCGGTACAAACCGTGCTGCCGCTGCCGGGCAACACCGCCATCAAACTGACCACCGCTCGCTATTACACGCCGAACGGCCGTTCGATTCAGGCCAAGGGCATCGATCCGGATGTCGAAATCGAAGAAGTACCCGGTGCCAAGAAGAATGGTCTGCTGCGTGAGGCCGATCTGGATGGTCATTTGACCAACGGTCAGGATAAAGACGCCGAGAAAAAATCCGATAAGCCCAATGGCAAATCGAACGGCAAAGACAAAGATGACGAATTCGCCGGGCTAGCCATCGCCGACTACACCACGGCCAAGGATCGCCAATTCGTCGAGGCCATCAAGCGTCTGGGCGGCAAACCGCCTGTCGCCGCCAAAGAGACTGCTAAAGACAGCAAGGCCAGCATGCCTGCGGCAACCACAACGGAAACGCCTGCGGGAAAATAATCCGTCATGAATGACCAGCAGCTGCTGCGCTACAGCCGGCATATTCTGGTCGACGAGATCGGAGTCGAGGGGCAAGAAAAGCTCCTCGCCGCCCACGTGCTCATCGTTGGGGCCGGTGGACTAGGCTCTCCCGCTGCGCTCTATCTGGCCAGCGCCGGTGTCGGCACACTCAGTATCGCTGACGGCGATACCGTGGAACTGAGCAACCTGCAGCGACAAATTCTGCATAGCGACGCCACCATTGGTCACGCCAAAACGCAGAGTGCGCAACAGGCACTTGCACGTACCAATTCCGACTGTGTCGTACGTCCGTTGCCACGGCTCGAAGGTGCAGCACTCATGGATGCCGTCGCAGACGCCGATGTCATTCTCGATTGCAGCGACAACTTCAAGACCCGCTACGCGCTCAATCGTGCCTGCGTCGCCCTCCAGAAACCACTGGTCTCTGGCGCCGCCATCAAACTCACCGGTCAATTATTCGTGATGGATCCGCGGCAGGCCCATACCCCCTCGCCCTGCTACGCCTGCCTGTACCCGGAAGAAGGCCAAGACGAAGAACTGCGTTGCGCCACCACTGGCATACT
>VEQD01000059.1 GCA_018883385.1 Rhodocyclaceae bacterium
CTGGACGACATCGACGGCTTGGAAGCCAACGTCGTCGACGACATGCTGGCCGAGTTCTCGCAAGTCGAAGCTCAATCGATGATTCAGAACAACGACCAAACCGACACCCCGAACACCTACGGTGGCACGAATGGTCTGCGTGGTCTGAACCAGTACGCCGGTGCTGCTGCGACTTACGCTGGCGGTGAAATCACCACGGCTGCTTTCGGCACCTCGGGTACCGGCTCGACTTCGGGTCTGGCAACTCTGGCTACCTACGACCAGCTAACCACCAACGGCAATGTGGCCGGTGCAGCTAACGTGACCTACAAGGACATGATTAACTTCATCTACTCGCTGCCGCAACAGTACTGGACCAAGGACGCTAAGTTCTGCATCAACCCATTGATGCTGGCTCAAGTTCGTGGCCTGACTGATGACAACGGCACCCCGGTGTTCGAACGTATGGCTCCGCTGGAAACCGAAGGCATTGTCGGCCGTCTGCTGGGCTTCGATGTTGTAGTGAACAAGTACCTTGACACCCCGTCGTATGCTGGCGTGGACAAGGCCAACCTGTTCCCGATGTACTTCGGTGACTGGCAACGTGGCCACACCATCGTTGATCGCCTCAACATGGTGCTGCGTCGCTACGATCAAACACTCCCGGGCTATATCACATTTTTTGGTGAGAAGCGTCTGGCGACTTCGATCGTTGACCCGAACGCAATTATCCGTTACCGCTCGACGGGCACGGCTAACGCCTAAGCTGTATCAAGATGGAAAGCCCTCCGGGGCTTTCCTCTTATCAACTATCGTGGACTACTGACATGCGTACCCAAATCCTTGAAGCCATCAAGAAAGCCCTCACCGAAGGTGCGGCAACCGTGAACCTCAACGAAGCATCTGCGCTGACTGGCTCTGGCTCGGGTGTCGGTGGCCGTGTAATTTATGACGATGCGTTCGCCTCGCTGCGCTACGCAAACCCCATTCGTGCCATGAGCCGCATCATTCCGACCATCGGTTCGGACGAGGCTTTCGTGGTCAAAAAAGGTAACGTGACCAACCCAACGAATCCGTGGGGTTACACCTTTACGCCGAACGTCGGCACCCCTAATACTTCGACCGCTTTCTGGCAACTGCCGGTGCGTGTGGTATCGGCTCAGGTTCCGGTTCGTACCGCCGTCCTCTCGGACGTAAATGCTCTCGAAGAAAGTCTGCTCGATGACATTGGCTTAGAGTTCGCCCAAGTGGAAGCTCAGTCAATGATGTTCAACAACGATCAGGCTGGCTCGACGACAACGACGACAGGGGCAACTGATGGTCTGCGTGGTCTCAATTCTTATCCTTCTGGCGCATCTGCTGCTTTTGGTACCAACGGACCGGCTATCACAAATGGTCGCCATACTGTTGCAACTGTGACCCAAGCCGGTGCCAGCATTGCTTACAACGACGTCGTGGCTCTGCATGACGCTCTGCCGCCTCAGTTCTACAACATGCCATCGACTGCATGGATGATGCACCCATCGACTATTCTGGCTTTGCGTGAACTGAAAGACACCTCGGGCATGCCGCTGTTCCTCGAACTGGGTGAACGTGACGGCTTCTCGGTGGGTAACATCTTTGGCCACCCGGTCATTCCGAACCCGTACATGGACACAGTAGGCTCGGGCAAGTTCCCGATCTACCTTGCCGCATGGGAACGATTCGTTACTGTAGCCGACAAGGATGAAATGTCATTCCAGATGTTCGAGCAAACCGCCCCCGGCTTTGTAACGCTGTACGCCGAGAAGCGGGTCGTATCGACTATCCGTGACGTTTTCGCAGGTGTCCGTCTGACCGCTGCTTAAGGGGTAAGTCATGCCACAGGCAACATCGGGTCTGTCCCCGTTCTACGGGGCAAACCGAAATCCGTTCAACTACGAAAAGGTCGAGCAGATTGATCGTGACCTCACGACTCAATGGCTGACGCTGGACGAAATCACCCAGCAACTCAACCTCTTTGAAGACGAAAGCCAAGACGCCTACCTATCGTCGATTGAACTGGCGACCCGTATGGCTATCGAGGACTACATCGGGCTGACCATCTTCCCGGTGACGTACCGCTGCTATTACGGTCAGGTCAATAGTTTTAACACCGACGTAGCCCTGGACTTGCCAGAGGTAAGCGAAGCCGGCCTGACGATTCAAGAGGTGGCATACTGGACGACCGACCCGAACCCGGTGCGAAATGTCTTGTCATCGACTGACTACTTCTACGACCAAACCGGCAATCGAGTCGTCATCACGAACTTTCCAAACGTGGCGAACCCGACAATGGCAAACCCGATGGAAGTCATCTACCAGACGAACCCCAGCATCATCGCCCAGTACCCTGTGGTCAAACAGGCAGGGCTTATGCTGCTGACTCATATCTACAACAACCGCTCGACGGTTGGCGATACCGTGGGCACCAAGGCCGAAATCCCGTTCGGCGTGACCGTGCTGCTGCGTCCTTACAAACCACTGGTGATGTAATGGGAACGATTGTTCGCTACGAGAACGTCGCTATCAATAACGTCACAAATGGCGTCAATAGTGTCGGCGACCAGACCACCACAGAAACGGTCTGGTTCACTTCTCGTGCTTTAACAAACGACGTGAACAACACTCTGCGGGTTTCCGAGCGGTACCGAGTTTATTCGGACATTGTGAGCCTGACGTTCAACTACACGCCAAACATGAAGGAAATCGTCGACAATCAAGACGCCTATTCTTTCACATGGCGCAACCGGCACTGGCGAATCTCCGACTGTCGGGAGTCAAACGACCGTATGAAAATCACGTTCATCTGTTATCGCAACGACCCATCGGTGCCGGTATGACGACGCAAAACAATCCAGTCCAGTACGCCCAAGCGATACAGGCTGCGCTGGTGGATGTCTTTTCCCCGGTGCCGGTGTATGCCAACTTCAACCGCAACTGGGCGACCGAGCCAAAGTTCGTGACATGGCAACTGCGCTCTGTGCACCAGCCGGTGTACACGGGTACATACCAAGACATAAAAGGTATTGACCGACCCATCTTTCAGGTGTCCATCTTTGCACAAGTTCTCAACGATGCGCTTACAATGATGAACACTCTCCTGCAAGACCTTCACGGGTACAGCGGGGAACTAGGCGGCATCCTGTATGTCAGCAAGTGTGACATCACCATGCTTTACAACACATACGACAATGAGATAGGCTTGCAACAGATAGTGCTGGATTGCCAGCTAGACATCCCTGCATGACAAGACATCATTCATAATCTTTCAACGAGGAACTATCATGGCTCTCCCAAACAAAGTACTACCCGGCTTTAGTGCATCGCTCTACTGCCAACCGACTGCAACTCCGACTCCGCTGACTACGGCAAACCTTGCTGTCGTGGCTTCGGTTTCTGCTATTGCTGTCAGCGCAAACCTCCTGCCGGTTGAAGCAATCCCTGCATTCGGTGGTGACGACGCTGTTGCAAACTTTGCCGTGGCCGGTTCCCGTCAATCGGATAAAATCCCGGTTCAGTCGGCACCGACCAGCATGACCATCACCGCTGCTTGGAATCCTTCGGACGCTAACCTGCTGTTGATGCGTGGCGACTACTACAGCGGCACCGTCGACCGCACGTTTGTTATCTCGGCAACTGACGGCACGAATACCGTGTACTACGCATTCAACGGTCGTGTGGGTCAATTCCAAATCGACTCACAACCGGGCGCAGAAGCCAAGTGCATTTTCACGATTCATCCTCGTGGCAATCAATACGGCTGGTCAAACTCGGCTTAATCAAGAACGCCCCGGTTCGCCGGGGCTTCTTTCTATAGGGGCATCCCATGAAAGTTCAATT